>CANEVG010000079.1 GCA_947442095.1 Sphingomonadaceae bacterium | reverse complement strand
GCCAGCAAGGCCTGCGCCGCCGCGCCATTGCCCTGGCGGCGCAGTTGGCGCGCGCGCGCATAGACGAAGCCCGGATCGGCAGTGAGCATCTCACTCGTGGCGCCCCGTCCAGTGCTCTGCGCTGCGCCATAGGGATCGATCCCGATAAGCGTGGCCAGCCGCGCGGCATCCACGCCCTTGCGCGCCGGGCTGGTGCGCGGCAATTGGCGCGCGGCGGAGGAGGGGGTGCCGGACCAGAGCAGCGCATCTATCCGCGCGTCCTGATCCTCAGGCGTGAACTGGCTGCCCCACTGGGCGAGGAGCGCGGTTTCAGCTGCGTCGCTCATTGGGCCGCCGCGCCATGCAGCGCGGGCCTGAGCTTCAGCTTCTGGGCGGCCAAGCGTCTTTAGCGCCAGCGCATAGTGCGCGCGGGCCGGGTTGGTCAGCGGTGGGACCTTGTCGAAGTAGGCCGCCACGCTGCTGGCATCTGCGGTCTGCCTCTCGAGCGCGGCTTCCGCAAACCGGCGGAGCTTGCCCTCGTCCGGAAAGCCCCGGTAGCCGAGGATGAACCCCGCGTAGTCGGTGAAGCCAAAACGGTCCGAACTGGTGAGCAATTGCCAGCGGCTTATCGCCTGCGCCAGCGGACCTTGGCTCTGCGCGATCAGACGCGCGCGAGCGGAATCCCAGGCGCTGGCGCCGTGATCCGCATCGCTGGCATGGCACGCCACCGAGGCGACCAGAATTGGCAGCAAGGCCGCGCCCAGCAGCGCCTTGCGAAGCGTTGTACTGATCTCCATGCTGGACATTGTGGCACCCGCCTCCTTATCACGCGCTGAACCAAGCGCCGCTGCCCTCCCAGCTACGGGCCGCGCACCATTTATACGCCTTGTGGCGCAGATCGAAGGGCAAAGTCCATGTTTTCCGGCTCCATTCCGGCTTTAGTGACACCATTTCGCGGCGGCGTGTTCGATGAAAAGGCGTTCCGGCGGCTGGTCGACTGGCAGATCGAGAACGGCTCTTCCGCGCTGGTTCCCTGCGGCACGACGGGCGAGGCGAGCACGCTTTCCAACGCGGAACACCACCGCGTGATTGAGGTCTGCGTGGAGCAGGCGGCAGGCCGGGTGCCGATCATTGCAGGCTGCGGCAGCAACGACACGATGAACGCGCACTTGCACATGACTTTCTCGCGCAAGAGCGGCGCGAAGGCTGCGCTCTGCGTCGCGCCCTACTACAACCGGCCGAGCCAGGCAGGGCTGCTCGCACATTTCGGCTATCTTGCCGAGCATAGCGATCTGCCGATCATTCTTTACAACGTGCCGGGCCGCACCGTGACCGATATCCTGCCCGAGACGGTGTGCGAACTGGCGCGGCGCTATCCGGAGAAGATCATCGGCATCAAGGATGCGAGCGGCGACCTTAGCCGCGTGACCGATCACCGCATGGGCATCGGCAAGCAATTCTGCCAGCTTTCGGGTGACGATGAACTGGCGCTGCCCGCCAATGCCGCTGGCGCAGTGGGGTGCATTTCCGTCACGGCGAACGTCGCGCCGCGCCTTTGCGCCGATTTCCAGGCCGCGTGCGCCGCGAACGATTTCGAGAAGGCGCGCGAGATCAACGATCTGCTCTATCCGCTGCACTACGCGATGTTCGAGGACGCCTCGCCCGGCCCGCTCAAGTATGCGCTGAGCCGGGTGCACGATTGGCTGACCGAAGAGCTGCGCTTGCCGCTGGTGCCGTGCAGCGAGGCCGCCCGCACCGCAGTGGATGCGGCGCTGGCGCATGCGGGCTTGATCTAACGCCATGAAACCCGGATTCGCAAGAAGAGGCCGCGCCCCGCCGTGATCGTCGCGCTGGGGCTGCTCGTGGCCGGATCGGGCGGCCTTGCTGTGTTTGCATGGCCCGGTCTGGTATTGGGCACTGCGGCGCTCTCCGCCGAGACACGGCCTGCGCTGCTGCGCGATGTCGGCTGGGGGAGGGCTAGCAGCGCCAGCCAGTTCAAGGCGCGGTTTCAGGCTGGCTCCGCGGCCAGCGACTTGCTCGAATGGCTGCGGGCACACGACTTCAGCGTCGATCTGGCAGGGCAACGGGCGACCCGCGACATCAGGGCCGTACCCTGCCAAGAACGCCTCACGGTGAACTGGCAGGCAGACCAGCGCGGCAACCTGATCGACGCGAACGCCGTGATTGCCGAGGCTGGCTGCCTCTAGCGGCGAGCCTCGTGAAGGTTCACATGTGCCGGTAAATCGCGCGTTCGTGTGAAAATGCCTTGAATCCGAAGTGGCCGTGATAGCTGCCCGATCCGCTGGCGTTCACGCCGCCGAAGGGCAGGTGGTTTTCGAGATAGTGCGAGAACACGCCGTTGATTGTCATGCCGCCCGATGAGGTGCGGTTTATGACCTTTTCGATATTCGCCTCGTCGTCCGAATAGACATAGAGCGCGAGCGGCTTGTCGCGCGCGGCGATGTAGTCGATCGCCTGATCGATGGTTTCGTAGTTCATCACCGGCAGCACAGGCGCGAAGATTTCTTCCTGCAGGATCTTCATCTGCGGGGTGACGCCCGTCAGCAGCGTGGGGTGGATGGTGAGGTCGCTCTCGTCCATCGTGCCGCCGACAGCGACGGTCGCGCCCTGCGCTACGGCATCATCGAACAGCGCTTTCACGCGGTTGAAGTTCGCCTGATTGACGATCTGGGCGATGCTTTCCTTCTTGATCGTGCCCGCCTCGTCATAAAGGTTCTTGGCGACATTGGTCTTGAAGCCTTCAACCAGCTGTGCCTGTTGTTCCTCACGCACGAAGACGTAGTCCGGGCTGATGCAGGCCTGCCCGCCGTTGAACTGTTTGGCCCCGGCGAGCTGGGCGGCGACCTTGTCGATATCTGCGCCGGAATCGAGGATGACGGGGGACTTGCCGCCGAGTTCGAGCGTGACGCTGGCGAGGTGCTTGGCGGCGGCGGCCATGACGATCTTGCCAACGCGGGTGCTGCCGGTGAAGAAAATGTGGTTGAACGGCAGTTCGAGCAGCGCGGTGGCGACGCTGACATCACCTTCCACCAGCGCGACTTCGCTTTCATCGAAAGCCTGCGCGATAATGCTGGCGGCGACTTTGGCGGTTGAGGGGCAGAGGTCGGTGAGCTTGACCACCGCGCAATTGCCTGCCGCGACGGCAGCGGCAAGCGGCCCGAGCGCGAGGCCGAGCGGGAAGTTCCAAGGGCCGAGGATCAGGCAGACCCCGCGCGCTTCATAGCGGATCTGCGCGCGGTCAGCCAAATTGAGCGATGGGGTGACTTCGGTGGGCGCCATCCACGCATCGAGATTGTCAATATTGCGCTGGATATTGGCGGTGACGTTCAGCACTTCGGTGACGCGAATCTCGCCCTCGGGCTTGCGCGTGTCTTCGAGCACGGCGGCGACGATGGCATCGGCATGTGCCTCGACTGCCGCTTTCAGCCCCGCCAGCTTGGCCTTGCGCACGTCGGCGCTCGAGGCCTTCACGTTCCACTGGTTGGCCTGCTGGAGTTCGAAAATGCGGAGGAGGTCGGCTGCCGTGGGGTTGGTCATGGATTGGTCTTGCCTGTGCGTTGCTGGGGCTTGGGTGGTCGGGTTTGGGTTCCCGGATGCTGTAGCCCAAGCGCAGGGTCAATGTAAGGTGACCTAACGGATCGTTCTGTGAAAGTTTGTGAGGGAAAAGGTGAGTGGTATGGGCTGTGCAGGCCTGCGCCATCGCGCCTGCAAGGTCAGCTATCCTGGTTTTTAGTCCAGAAGCTGCCGTTCCGGAGACGACCCCAATCCTGACATTGCGCCGGAAATAACAAGCGAATACGTCAAGGCATGCCTTTCGATGTCGAAGAACGCTTTATTGCCACGGCCGAAGAAGCACTCGGCTGTAAACTGCCTAAGGCCTTGAGGGCTCGGCTTGCTGTCCGCAACGGCGGAGAGGTGCTCACAGCGAATGAGGATTGGCTGCTGTTTCCGGTCCTCGACAGGTCGAGCAAAAAGCGATTGCTCAGGACCTTCAACGACATGATCAAGGAAACCGCATCCGCTCGACAATGGCCGCATTTTCCTTCGGACGCGATTGCAGTCGCTTCGAATGGCTGCGGCGACTTGCTTATCGTATTTCCGCAGTCGGACGAGATCTTCGAATGGCATCATGAAACTGGCGCTGTAGCACCGGCCCACGTGAAGTTGATCTAACGGCAGCTTCCCACTACATTCCCGCCATCCGACCGGGTCTCCATGTCCTCCAAAAGCGGCCATCCGCCCCGCGCAAAACCTGCCCAAGCAGCCTAACTCATCGACCACCCATGGCTCGCCACCAGCGACTGGCCCGTCAGCGCATTGCTCGGGAAGGCCGCGAAGAACAGCGCGAGTTCGGCGATGTCGTCCACGGTGGTGAACTCGCCGTCGACCGTCTGGCCGAGCATGACTTTCTTGACGACCTCGTCCTCGCTGATGCCCAGTTCCTTGGCCTGTTCGGGGATCTGCCTGTCCACCAGCGGCGTGCGCACGAAGCCAGGGCAGATCACGTTGGTGCGCACGCCCTTGGAGCCGCCTTCCTTAGCGATCGTGCGGCACAGGCCGAGCAGGCCGTGCTTGGCGGTGACATAGGCGCTCTTGAGCGGACTGGCCTCCTTGGAATGGACCGAGCCCATGAACAGGATCGCGCCCGAGCCCTGCTTGTACATATGCGGGATCACCGCCTTGCTGGTGAGGAACGCGCCGTCGAGGTGGATGGCGAGCATCTTCTTCCAATCGGCATAGGCGAAGGATTCGATGGGGTTGACGATCTGGATGCCCGCGTTGGAGACGAGCACATCGACCGTGCCCCATGCCGCGACGACCAGAGCGACCCCGGCGTTCACTTGTTCCTCGTCGGTTACGTCCATCGCGACGGCCAGAGCGGCATCCTTGAATTTGGCATTGATGGCATTGGCGGCGACCTCGGCGGCATCCAGATTCAAGTCGGCGATGGCGATTTTGGCCCCGGCGGCGGCATAGCGCTTGGCGATTGAGAAGCCGATGCCGCTGGCAGCGCCGGTGACGATGGCGATCTTGTTTTCAAGGTTCATGGGGTCGGCTCCGTGGGGATGGGATCAGACGAGATCGAGGGTAACGATCCCGCGCTCGGGTAAGTTCCGCTGCTTCCAGCGCGGGCTGGCAAACGAGCGGCGGGCATCGCGGCGGCCAGCGTTCCAGTGGTCGGTGACGGTCGCGCGGGAGAATTCATAGTCCTTGCCCTGCGATTCGTAGTCCTCGCTGCGGTTGATAAGGTGCAGGATCGTGACCGGATCATCGCAGGCCTGCGCCAGCAGCGCGGCGAGATCGGGATCGTCCTTGAGGCTTTCCGGCAAGCGCGCGGAAAGGCGCGAGGCGGCGGCGGCCATGGCTTCCAGCCGCACTTGCAGATCGGTGCCGAGCCGGGTGCGGCTGGAAAAGCGGATGTCCTTCTCGCGCTGCGTCGCCTCGGCCAGCGAGCGCGGCATCATCCCCCGCGCGCTGAACAGATCGACCTGAAATACCAGCAGCGGCGCCTTGCCTTCGCGCGAATCGAGCACGTATTGCAGCGGGGTGTTGGAAACGATGCCGCCGTCCCAATAAGGCTCGCCATCGATCATCACGGCGGGAAAGCCGGGCGGCAGCGCGCCGCTCGCCATCACGTGTTCCGGCCCGATCAGGCGTTCGCGGTTGTCGAAATAGGTGAAGTTGCCGGTGAGCACGTTCACCGCGCCGACGCTGAAGCGCATCGGGCCATTGTTGAGCAGATCGAAGTCCACCAGTTCGAGCAGCGTCTTGCGCAAGGGAGCGGTGTCATAAAGGCTCATGGCTTCGGGCGAGCCGGGCAGGGCGAGCCACGGCGGCGTAAGGCGCGGGGTGAAGAAGCCGGGAATGCCGGTCATCGCGACGATGCTGGATGCGGCCTCGTTGAACAGGCGGCGGCCCCAGCCATCGGCAAACGGCGCAGGGAAGGGCACGCGCGAGGAGGTGCGGTCCCAGAAGGCGTGCAAGCGTTCGAGCCGGCGTTCGGGCGGATTGCCGGCGATCAGCGCGGCGTTGATCGCGCCGATGGAAATTCCCGCAACCCATTCCGGACTGTGTCCGGCGGCTTCCACTGCTTCGAACACCCCGCCCTGATAGGCCCCCAATGCGCCGCCGCCCTGAAGCACTAGGACGCAGCGTTCCTTGTCTGTCTGTTTGCTAGCCATAGTGCCCGAGTCCTTGCTTCACTTGGCCCCGGCGCTTCTTGTGCACTGCAGCGCAGACTTGGCAAGCGCCGTTCTCGGCCAGATCGGCAGCACCTCCCTTTTCATTCCTCTCATGCAGGCCTACATGCCGTTGACCATGGCACGCCCCACTCCGCTCGCATTCGACAAAGCCAAAATCGTCGCGCAGAATCGGCGCGCGCGGTTTGACTACTTTATCGAGGAAGTGTTCGAGGCGGGCATTGCGCTGACGGGCACTGAAGTGAAGTCGCTGCGCTTTGGTGATGGCTCGATCGCGGAAAGCTATGCCGAAGTGAAGAACGGCGAAGTCTGGCTGGTCAATTCCAACGTGCCCGAATTCAGCCACGGCAACCGCTTCAACCACGAGCCCAAGCGCCCGCGCAAGCTGCTGCTCAAAGAGCGCGAGATCAACAAGTTTCACGGCGCGGTGGAGCGCAAGGGCATGACACTCGTGCCGCTCTCGGTCTATTTTAACGGCCGCGGCCGCGCAAAAGTGGAGCTCGCGCTCGCCAAGGGCAAGAACACCGCCGACAAGCGCGCGACGATCAAGGACCGCGATTGGCAGCGCGACAAGGCGCGGATCATGCGTGATCACGGATGATCGCGCCGGAATTGATCAACGCGTTCGCGGCGGTCCGAATGCCGCCTAGGTCCGCCCGATGAAGAAGCGGATTGCCGGTTGGGCCAAAGGCGCAGTCCCCACGCATGAATCGCTGGCGCAAAATCGGTTCGTGCGTCCACTGGCAGAGCGGCCGCACTTGTGGCGCTATACCCGCCGCTCGGTGCCGCGCGGCGTGGCCGTTGGCTTGCTGGTCGGCATCTTCGTGATGATCCCGGGGCTGCAGATTGTCGGCGCGGCGCTGATGTGCGTGCCGTTTCGCGGCAATATCCCGCTCGCTGCGGGGGCTACGTTCCTCTCCAACCCGGCCACGACGCCTTTCATTCTTGTCGCGGCGCTTTGGGTAGGCAGCTTTCTCGGCCTGAACGCTGATTTCGCGACGTTTCAGGCGCTGGTTGCCAGCGGTGCGGGCCTTGGCGAGTGGTCGACCTGGCTGGTGTCTTCGGCCGCGCCCGCGCTGCTGCTGGGCCTGCTGGCCATCGCGGTTGTCTCCGCGATCGTTGGCTATGCCGCGTCCGTGCTGATCTGGCGCTGGTGGATCGCGCGGCGGCTGCGCATGCGGCGGATTCGGAGCCGCCCGTCCGAGCCTGAGGCATGACCAGCACGGAAATCCCTGAAAACCGGGAACCCCGGCGCGAATGGCTCATGGTTGCAGGTGGTGTACTGGCAAGCGCGGTAGCGCTGTGGCTTGGTGCCGGCGAGCCCGTTTTGGCATTGGCCTATGCCGGCGGGGTCGGCTGCCTGGCCGCAGCGCTGATGGCTGCGCTGCGCCAGCGCGGGGAGCCCGATACTCCCGAATTGGCCGCGCCAGACTGGTCTGTGACATTCGCCGCGATCGATCGGGGCACGCAAGCCATGGCGATCATCGACCGGGCCGGACGGCTGGCCTGCGCCAACGCGCGCTTTGCCGACTGCTTCGGGATCGGCACGGCACCGCCGCGTCTGGGTCTCGACGGCGCCGCGCAGAACGAGGCGATTGAGAACGCCGCTCGCGCGGCCTGGCGCGATGGGCGGGCTGTGGTCGAGCCGATCAGTGTCGGTGGCAGCGAATGGCGGCTGGAAATCGACCGCGCCGGGCGCGGAGAAGATTACCTTGTCTGGCGGTTCGAGCCGCTTGTGCACCAGGATCTGCTGGAGGAGGCCATCGGCCACTTCGGCGGCAGGGCCGGCCGCGCGCTGGCGCGCGAGGGCATCATGGCGGCCGTGGTCGCGCCCGATGGGCGGATTCACGCTGCCAATCCGCTGTTCATTGCCCGCGCGGTGGGTGATGCAGAAGCAAAGATCGCGGGAACTGATTTCGTCAGCTATTTCAGTGCCGATGAGCAGGAACGCATCTTCTATGCGCGCGAAGGCACAAAGGGCGCGCCTGTCCGCCTGATCCACGTGCCGGTCGCCGATCCTGATGCGGTCGCGGCGGATGCGGACACTGCCGATCCGGCGCAGACCGCGTCACTGTTCCTGCTGATCGACAACCAGGGCGGCGTGGGTGATGCCCGCACGGGCCTGCCGCAGATCGAGGCGTTGCTCGCGCGCCTGCCGCTGGGTCTTGCCATGACCGACCGCGACGGCCGCTTCCTGTTTGCCAACAAGGCCTTCCTGCGCGCGGCCGGACACGACGAGACTGGCCCGCCGCCCTACCCGTCAGATCTCGTCATCCGCGAGGATAAGGGCGCGATTGCCGATGCTGTGCGCCGCTTTGCGCAAGGTGCGAGCGGGGCAGGTGATGTTGCCGTGCGGCTGCGGACCTCGCCCGAAGACCCGGTTTCGCTCAGCATCGCAGGGGTGCGCGGGCTGGGTGAGGGTGCGGTGATCCTCAGCCTTAAGGATTCGTCGGAGGAAACGCGGCTGAAGCGCGAGATCGCGCAGGCCACCAAGATGCAGGCGGTGGGCCAGTTGGCGGGAGGCGTGGCGCACGATTTCAACAACGTGCTCACCGCGATCATTGGTTACTGCGATCTCATGCTGATGCGCCACACGCCGGGCGACAGCGACTACGACGATATCCAGCAGATCCGCGCCAATTCGAACCGCGCCGCCAGCCTGACGCGCCAGTTGCTCGCGTTCTCGCGCCAGCAGACATTGCGCCCGGAAGTGTTGCAGCTGCCCGATGTGGTGGCCGAGGTTTCCACGCTGCTGAAGCGCCTCCTTGGTGAGAAGATCGTGCTTGAAGTCACGCATGACCGCAATCTTGGCCTTGTGCGCGCCGACCCGGTGCAGCTGGAGCAAGTGCTGCTCAACCTTGCGGTTAACGCGCGCGATGCGATGACCGGAAGCTGCGGCACCATCGCAGGCAAGGCGGGCGGGATGCTGCGGCTGAGAACGAAGCGTGTCACCGCAGCCGATGTTCGCGCGATGAAGAGCGAAATCCTGCCGATCGGCGATTACACCGCGCTGATCGTCGAGGACACCGGCCACGGCATCAAACCTGCGCAGATCGGTAAGATCTTTGAGCCGTTCTTCACCACCAAGGACAAGGGCAAGGGCACTGGGCTGGGGCTTTCCACGGTCTACGGTATCGTCAAACAATCGGGCGGGTTCATCTTTGCCGAAAGCGAAGTTGGCAAGGGTACGCGCTTCCTGATCTATTTTCCGGTCCACCTGCCCGATGCCGCCGAGGCGGCAGAGGCAGCTGCGGCAGCCTCTGCCGCGGCAAGGCCAGCCAAGCGGCGGCAATGGGCAGGCGGCGGGCGCGTGCTGCTGGTTGAAGACGAGGATACGGTGCGGGCCGTGGCTGAACGCGCGCTGATGCGGCAGGGCTATGAGGTGACTACGGCGGCCGACGGCGAGGAAGGGCTTGAAGCGCTCGGCCGCGCGATCGAGACAGAAAGCGAGTTTGATCTGGTGCTTTCGGACGTGGTCATGCCCAGCATGGACGGCCCGGCCATGGCGCGCGAAATCCGGCGGCTTCGGCCGGAACTGCCGGTGCTGTTCATGTCAGGCTATGCCGAGGAGCAGCTGCGCCGCGAGATCGACATTCCCAACATGTATTTCCTCGCCAAACCGTTCAGCGTCGCGCAGATCTGCACGGCGGTGGAGGATGTGCTGAAGGCCCGTTGAGCTTGTTCAGGTGAGCCTGTTCAGGGCAGCTTATCAAAGCCCGGAATCGGCTGGCCTTTCCACGCCTTGGCCACTACCGCGAGGTTGTTGGCATGGGCCTCGTTATAGGCCCACCACAGGCTTACATCGCCGGCCTTCACGGCATCGCCGACAAAGCTGACCAGTGACTGTTTCTGGAAGTCCGCATCGTGCGCGTGCTCGACCAGGCGGCGGATATAGGCGCGGGTCGTGTCCAGCAGCCCAAGGCCATAGCCGCCTTTGGCGATCACCTCGGGATTGCCGTGGTTGGGCAGGATCTTGGTGAAGCCCCACTGCCGCATGGCGCTAAGGTTGCCATACTGCTGGGGGATGGACTGCGGTTCGGCCACGAACGTCGCGGTGTCTTCCAATGTATCCCCGGCCAGCAGGATCTTGTCACCGGGCAATTCGATCACCAGACCGTCTGCCGAGTGGATCTGCGCTGGACGCAGCACTACGCGCACGGTGCCGACCATGATAGTCGTGTCCGCCGTCACGCCGATATCGGGCACGGCCAAGGGCATGATCGCGGGCGGTCCCTCTTCGGCTCCGGCTTCGATTGCGGCCTGTTTGGCTACCAGCTTGGTGCGGGTTGCCTCGCTCGCAAAGCGCGGGGTGTCGGCGTAGACCGCGTTTCCGCCGATATGGTCGAGGTGCCAGTGGCTGTTGACCAGCATGAAGTGGCGCACGCCCGCCTTGGCAAGGTGGTCGCGCACCCACTGCGCGGAGCCGGTATCGGTGAAGCTGTCATAGACCACGGCGGTGTCACCCTGGTGAATGGCATAAGTCGCCACGCCAACGAAGATCGCGCCCAGATCGGGCCAGCGCTTCGGGCCGTGCTTTACCGAACGCTCTTCCGGACGGCCTTGATAGAAGGCTGTCAAGTGATCGTTGATCGGCATCACCCGGATCGGCATGACGGGCGCAGGGTCTTCAGCCGCCTGGGCGGGTGTAAGCGCAGCGAAGGCCGATGCAGCTGCGCCAAAACTCAAGCCAAAACTGAGGATGGTCCGCGCCGTCATGCGCTTCTCCATGGTAACGCCAGCTGCAGTTTCCTCCGGCAGAGCACGGGGCTAGGAAGGTCCCGGCAAGCTGTCAATAAGCGTGCAGGGACGCACTTGTGGCACGCCGTGCCTGCCATCCCCGGAAAATTTGTGCAGGACTGCTGGTAATTTCACATGCCATCGTGTCTGGAACCCAATAGCAGGCTGCCACGAGCCAAGTGAAATTGCATACATTCAGAGGCTTGGACGAAATTTTCACCAATTTTGGGGGAATTATCGTTCCCCTCTTGTTCTAATAGAACAAAGTGCGTACAAGGCTGGTGTTGACGGTTCGGTTCGGTCATCACTAGCAAGGGGAAGCAGCCATGGCGGCACAGTTGAAGCTTATCCAGGAAGGCAAAGACAAGGACATGGACCGTCAGAAGGCGCTCGATGCAGCGCTC
>CANEVG010000078.1 GCA_947442095.1 Sphingomonadaceae bacterium | reverse complement strand
TAGTGCTGATTTACAATGAGAGTTGACCCGAGAGGCGCATAATCTCCACTGAGAAGTGACCCAGGTTTTGACTTTCCCCTACCCGACGCGTTCCGGTAGCCTCAAAGCTTGCTCTTGCCCGCCCTGGCGAAGACAGTGAGATGGATGAGAACTTAGCACTCTTGCTGCAGCAAGACGAGCAGACAGTTCTGTGCGCGGGTGAACTCGCACTTGAAGCCGGCGTTGTCACCAAGACTCATATCCTCAATGCTCTGCGTCACCGACACCAGAGGCTGGCAATGGTGCGACTATCGACAATATGACCGCGCTGCCACAACCAATTCCGTTTCAAGAAAAAATTTCAACATTATGATACTAAATGATGAAAATCTCATTTCACAAAGTGAATTTACATCCACCTCGTCTAATTAGTTTTCACAAAATACCGCCGTAATTTTGTAAAATAAATCTCGTGTTATCAATAATGTTTAAATACTTAAAAATTAAAATAACAACAATTAACCGAATATTGTACGCAGCGCGGCTAGGCCGCGGTGAATATTGACCTTGACCAGCGCTTCAGACTGGCCGCTCATCGCCGCGGCTTCACGCACCGAGAACCCTTCGAGCTTGACCAGGCGGATCGCCTCTGCCTGCGGGCGGCGCAAGCTTTCGAACAAGCTGGTCATAATCATGTCGCTGAGCGAGGCAGTCTCGTGGCTGGCAACACCGTGATCGTTCTCGAACAACTCCTCACCGCGATGGCGGCCTGAAATGCGCAAGCAATCGACACCCTTGAACCGGGCGATGGCTGCGAGCCAGGGGAGAAACGCACGGCCGGGCTCGAATGTGGCGCGCTTGAGGTGCAGCGCGGTCAGTGCTTCCTGCACGGCGTCGTCGATCATCTCCGGTGAAAGGCGACGGGCAAAGTAGCGGTGCAGCCAGCGTCCGGCTTCTTCAAGCAGGCGGCGGTAGGCAGCGCTATCACCGGCGAGGCTGGCGGCCAGGGCCGTTTCCCAATCGAAGCCGGCTGCCTCGCGCGGAGCAGCGAGGCGGCCGGCAAACCTGACTGCACTCGGTTCCTGCGCGCCGTTGGTTTGCGTACTGGCCTCTTCATTGCCTGCCATGGTCTGCTCCTTCTCCTGTCGATGAACAGTGAATGCCTCTGCCCGGCGGCTACGAACACGCCTCTAGCGGGAATGATGTCTATGCATTGCAGGAATACCAAAATTTTAATCTTCTTTTCAGACACTTAAAGTGTAGGCACTGCGGGCCATGCGGGTGAGAGCCGGCACCAACTCCCGCGTTGCCGGCAGATCAGGGGCCAAGAAAGTCAGCAGCGCATTGCGTCGTTCGAGATCGGTCTCGGTCTCGGCGCGTTCGAGCGCGAGGAGAACGCGGCCGCGAATCGCGGCAGCGTCGCCGATGGTCTTGATACCGGGGGCAAAGGAAGCCCACGCATCATTGCCGAAATAGCTGTGGGTCGCACCTGTAGCGTTGATCAGCCAGTCATAGGCGATCGGCACGCCATCGCCGAGAATGACCTTCAGCTGCACCCGATCAATCCCGTAGACCCGGTCAAGAAGCGCGCAGACATTGGATTGCCGTCCGAGAATCGCGCGATTCGAGCCGGCGATATCGGCAGGCGAGAGCCCGGCCGTCGCGACTTGATAGAGCAGCGGCTGAAACAGATGATGGTTGCGCTTGTCGATCAGTATGATGTCGACCGCAGCGCCAGCAAGCGCTTTGGCCGCAGCCATACCGCCAAAGCCTCCGCGAACAATGACCACTTTGGGCCGCTTGGTTTGCGCTGAACTCTCCGCCCCCCGGTATTTGGCATTGCCTTGCTCCCGCCAAAGCAGAGCCTGCGCGCTCTGCAGTGCCAGTTCGCCGGGAGGGAGCAGTTCGTTACACCGCACGTAGCAAGGGGTCGGCGGCAAAGGCGGCGATCAGATGATCGGCAAGCATCCGGACCCGCGCCGCGACATAGCGGCCCGGCGGCATGATCAGGTGGATCGGCATGTCCTGCGGGGGATGCTCGGTGAGCAGCTCGATCAGCCGCCCGGTCGCCAGATCCTCCTCGAACAACCAGCGCGCGTTGACGGCAATACCCATCCCGGCCAGCGCAGCGGTGCGCAACGCTTCGGGGCTATCGGCGCGGAATGTGCTGGTGATCTCCACTGGCGGCAAGCTGCCCAGCGTCCACCAGCTGCCGCTGCTGAGCAGCGAATAGCTTATGCAGTTGTGCGCGATGAGATCGCCCGGCACGCGCGGCACGCCGCGTGCGGCAAGATAGGCGGGCGAAGCCACCATCACGCGGCGTGCCGTGCCGATGCGGCGCACGATGGCGCGGCTGTCGCCAATCGCGCCGACCCGGATTGCGAAATCGAGGTTGTCCGACACCATATTAAGCGCGTGATTGGAGAGCTTGAGGTCGATTTCGATCCTGGGCTGGGCCTGCTGGAACCGGGCAAGCATGACGATCAGCCGCGACTGAGCCAGCGTGAGCGGTGCGGTGATGCGCACTTGCCCGCTTAGCGCGCTGTGCAGGCCGACCGTGGCTTCCGCTTCGTCGATCGCCGCCAGCGCACGCAGCGCCGCCTCATAGAAAGCCATGCCCTCGCTGGTCAGGGCGATAGAACGGGTCGTGCGCTTGAGCAGTGCCGCGCCGAGATAACGCTCGAGCGCGCCGATTTGGCGGGACACTGTGGATTGCGGCATTTCAAGCAGGGCCGCCGCGCGCGAGAAACTCGCGGCATCGGCAACAGTGATGAAAGTGCGCATCCGGCTGGCAATGTCGTTCACGTGGGCCTCCAGGCCGCGCCATCCTGGCGAATTGTTGCCACCGGGGTATAAATCATATGTGGTAAGCCGTGCTTGCGACAGGCCCGGTTGACGCCCATGATTGCCAGGTTCACTCGCTTCTCCGTAAGGCTGGGTCGCACCAGGGGTGGATGGTTTGCGGGGTTGCCCTGAAGGGGCGAAGGCACAGGACGCGCTTTGCGATGGAAATGCATCAGGTCCGGTACTTCCTGGCCGCCGCCCGCCTGCTGAACTTCACCCGCGCTGCGATCGAGTGCCATGTTTCACAGCCCTCGCTCACCAAGGCGATCCAGAAGCTGGAGGATGAATTCGGTGCGCCGCTGTTTCGCCGTGAACGCGCCCGCACCCACCTGACCGAGGTCGGCAAGGCGATGCTGCCCCATCTGGAGCGTAGCTTCGAAGCCGCGGAGGCGGCCAAGCAGATGGCGCGCAGCATGGGCCGGGCAGAAATCGCGCCGCTGGCACTGGGCGTGGCCCGCACGGTGGAGCATGGTGCGCTGGAACGCGTGCTGGGCGAACTGGGAGGCAGTCTTGCTGGCCTCGAACTCGCACTTTCAAGCGGGTCCTCCACCGAATTGATCGAGCTGGCAATGGCCGGCTCGCTGGATCTGATCATTATCGAAATGCCTCATGAAGCGCCCGAACGGCTCGATTGCTGGCCATTGTTCGTCGATGCGTGGTGCGTGGTTACACGCGGCGATCACCGCTTTGCCGCGGCGCCCCCGGGAGATCCTGCTGTGCTGGAAGACGAGGCCTGGATTGATCTGGCCGGAGATGGCTGTGCAAGGCTCGCGCGCATCGCCGGGAAGGCTGGAGCCGCCATCGTCGTGCGCCACCAGGCGCAAGGCGCAGCGCAACTGAGGCAAATGGTGCTCGCCGGACTTGGCTGCGGGTGGATGCCGCGCAACCTCGCGGCGCCACCGCTGGTGCCGGTCCCGCTCGCATTCGGCGAGACCGAGAGCGCGGTCGTGCTGGCTTCGGTGGCAGGGCGCCGCCGCTCGGTGGCGGCCGATGCATTCCTGCGCGCGGCACGCACGCAGGACTGGACAATGAGCGTCCCAGCATGATCGGACAGGTCATGATCAAGCAGCTATAGCAGCGACGCATGGACTCGATGCATCTGGCCCCATTTCCAAGCCCTAGCAAATTCAGCTATGAGATGGTGATGACCTCTCCCAAAACATCCACGCGACCGCTTCGCCCCGAACTCGATGCGATCCGCCAAAGCACCCCCGATTTGGGGCCATTCTTCGACGAGATCACATTCGGCTTACGCGAGGCGGGCGTCGGTGCATCTGCGCCGACCGTGGGCGATGTGTTTCCCGATTTCTCGCTGCCCAATGCAGATGGCGGCTATCGCAGGCTTGCTGACCTGCTCGAAGCGGGCCCTGTCATCATCAATTTCAGTCGTGGCCGCTGGTGCCCCTATTGCGTGCACGAGATTTCTGTCTGGGCAAACATGCTGCCGGTTCTTGCGGATGCAAGCACGCGGTTCATCGAAATCACCGGTGAGACCGGTGGCGGCGCGCGCGCGATAGGAGCGGCCTTGGCTGCATCCGAACATGCCGCAGCGGCGGAAATCCTTTGCGATGTCGACCATGGGGTCGCCTTGTCGCTGGGCCTCGCGTTCTTCGTCGGGGAGCCGACGCTGGATTTCTACCGCGAGTGTGGAATTGATTTCCATGCGCTCTATGGATCGCGCAGCGGCTTTCTGCCGGTGCCGGGCACGTTCGCGATCGGCCAGGACGGCATGGTGCGCTACGCTTTCGTCGATGTCGATTTCCGCAACCGCGCGGAGCCGGTGGACGTAATCGCCGCGCTGGTGAATGCCTGATCGTCTACCCTATCCCTTGATCACGATCCCTTACCAGTGCACCAGCTTCGGCACAGCCAACCGGAACACCACCGCAACCAGCAGCATGGCGGCGGGATAGACCGTCGTGACGAAGCCGGGCGCACTCGCCGGGCAGAACAGGCTATATGCAAATGTACCCAGCCCGGCTGCTGCCCAGCCGGTAGACCACCCTGCACGGGCAAGATCAGTCGGCGCGGCACGACGCATCCACACCACAAGTGCGGCACCGACCGCCAAGGCAGAGAGCGCGGCAATCGCAAAGCACCGCACGACAGCGAACGCATCCACTTCGGCAAAGGATGCGGCGCGGCCCGTGACGATGCCTTGCAGCAGCAGACCCATGAGGCCCAAAGGAAACAGCCCAAGCAGCAGGGTGCCGGCAAGGCTTGCGCCATGATCTGCCCGTCCAGGCACAGCGGCGCGCACAGCCGCAAGAAGGAGGCAGAGCCCCCCGGCAAACAGTACCGCCCCGCGCACGATGACGATAAGGGCGGGATGACCGGACAGGATGTCAGCGCGCAAACCGACAGTGAGCCAGACAGCCGCAACCGCCAGCGCCGTGGCACCGAGCCCTGCTGCCATGCCACGACCCGGGCTTACCGGCACCACAGGCGCCAGAACTCCCACAAGTGCGTCGATCACGCTTTCTACGGACCGATCGGATGGATCGCGGGGCATGGGCATTCCTCCGATTTGCAGCAGGGTCACTTATGCGGCCCGCCCTGATCCGGTCAGTCTGATCTGGTTGGCTGGGCGTTTCAAAGCAAGCTGTCCTTGAATGTGATCCGATCAAAAAAGTCCGGCCCGCGTCCAGGGGTGGAGGCGGGCCGGTTGCTGCGCGGATCTGGCGGCGCGGGGTCAGCCCCGCTGCAGCAGACGGTCGAGCGAGAGCGCTCCACCGCCCTTGGCGATGAGCGGCAGCAGAATCGCTACCCAGCTCAAGTGGGTCGGCCAGGCATCAGGATAGACGAATACCTCGATCACCGTGGTCATGCCTAGCAGCGCCAGTGCGGCAAAACGGGTGCCAAATCCCAGAACGAGCAGGATCGGGAAGAGGTGCTCAGAATATGTCGCCATGGGGGCGGCGATTTCCGGCGAAACAAATGGCAACTTGTAATCGTTCTCGAAGAGATACCGGGTGCCGTCGGTGATGGTCAGCCAGCCTTCGACCTTGGTTCGGGCCGACTGGAAGAACACAGACGCGATGCCGAGCCGTGCCACCAGCAGCAGCAGGCTTTCCGGCAGAAGTCGGGCGGCCAGATCGCCGAGCCGGCTATAGATGGAAACGAGTGCGGTCATGCGGAAAACCTTCGATGGACCAGGCCATTCCCGGCGCAACTTTCCCGGGAAATGGCCTAAGGTCTTTCACTTCGGCGATCAGTGCGCCTTGGCAGTCAGCGAACCGTTGCCCTTGGGGGTCTTGATCGAGGTGCAGGTGCCGGCCTTGACCAGCGTCCAGGCGTTGCCTTGGTAGTCGGTCTTCGAGGTGCCGGCGCAGCTGGTGCCCGGGCCTGCTGCGCAGTCGTTCTTGCCGGCCTTGGCGACGCCGTAGCACTTTTCCATGGCGGGCTTGCTGTCGGCGGCGTGGGCAGCACCGGCAACAAGGCCGAGAGCGATCGAAGCGGCGAAAGCGGTTGCAGCAATCTTCATGGAAAATTCCTTTGTGACTGAGATGAAAAACATGGGGTTGGTAAAAGACCAGGAGGGCCGGGTTATGCGTCTTGAGGCGTTCTGGCCCTGTGTCCGGAAATGTTCGCGCCGACCACATTGACCGGTTCGCAGCTTCGCATCGGGGGGTTACACGAGAAGCAGCATCTTTATTGCGATTGGCCTGCCTAGCGCGAATTGCGAATGGTGCGATCATGCTGCTCGAGGCGCGAACCGGCGCGCCGCAATGCCTTTCGTCCAGGGAAGATATGGTCGTCGGCATCGTCAGGTCGGGCTTGCAGGCGCAGCTCACTCCGGAAAAGGACGCGCGAAGTCCTGTCTGGCGGGCGCTTGCTGATGGTTGGGCGCGACCCGGCCCGCACCTGCTAAGCAGCCGCGGTGTGCGGTGCCGATGTTGTGCACTCGGTCGGGGATCTGCTCGGCGCCTCCGATGTTGTGATAACGGCAACGCCTGCGGCCAAACCACTGTTTGCCGCCGAGGCGGTGAGGCGCGGAACGCACATTGTCGTGCTCGGCGCAGATTGGCCGGAGATGCAGGAGCTGCAGGTGAAACTTTTCGCCTGGGCGGCACACGTGCTGTGCGATGATATCCGTCAATGCGCGTCGTTCAGTGATTCCGGCAAGGCCGTGAACGCCGGGGCCCTTGCGCAGAACCGCGTCGCGGCGCTTGGCAAAGTGCTGGGTGGCGATGTCGTTATCGCCCGCAGGGCTGGTGATATCATGATCGCCGACCTCACCGGCCTTGCCGTGCAGGACATCGAGATCGCGACCTGGTTCGGCGCGAAACTGGGCTGAAGCGGACACACGAAAAAAGTTTGGCGTGCTGTAACCTCGCTGTGAACGCCGCCGAATACACCTCTGCCACCACGGCGCACCCAGATTTTATCGGAGACGACCCATGACCAACTTCAAGACCGGCTTAGCCATTGCCACCAACGCTGCCCTCCTCGCCGCCGCCATCGCGGCCCTCCCCACCCCGGCGATTGCCAAGGGCAACGCTGCCGAAGTTGTGCACTGCTACGGCGTGAACACCTGCAAGGGCAGCTCGGATTGCGCCGCTGGTACGCACAGCTGCAAGGGCCAGAACGAATGCAAGGGTCAGGGCTTCAAGGCTTTGACCAAAAAGGCTTGCGCTGCCCAGGGCGGCAGCCTGACCGAACCCAAGTAAAGGCTACCAAGCCCACCTGACCGGGGCTCCAGCCCTGCCCCTCAAAACGCGCTAAGTCCCCCGGCGCGCGCGGAGCCCCGGCCTTCTTTCACGGACCACCTCATGACACAGTACCTCACCGGATTTGGCCTCGGCATGCGCCGGCCCCACTACCGGTCCTACATCGACGGCACCGCGCCAGTTGATTTCATCGAGGTGATCTCGGAAAACTTCATGATCGCGGGCGGCAAGCCGCTCGATACGCTGCTGAAAGCGAGGTCGAACTACAGCCTTGCCCTCCACGGCGTTTCGATGTCGATCGGCTCGGCCGATGGCCTCAGCGATGCCTATCTCATCGAGCTCAGACGCCTCGTCGATATCATGCAGCCCGCCGTGGTTTCGGACCACTTGTGCTGGACCCGGATCGACCAGTTCAATTCGCATGACCTGCTGCCGCTGCCCTATACCGAGGAAGCGCTGGATGTGGTCTGCCGCAATATCGACCTCGCCCAAGAAACCCTCGGCCGCCGCATGCTGCTTGAGAATCCTTCGAGCTACATCGCTTTTCCCGGCGCGATGATGGAATGGGAATTTCTCGCCGAAATGACCCGGCGAACGGGTTGCGGCCTGCTGCTCGATGTCAACAATATCCACGTCAGCGCAGTGAACCACGGGTTTTTGGCGGCGGACTATCTCGCGGGCATCCCGATGGGATCGGTCGGTCAGATCCACCTTGCCGGCCACGTTCAGGGCGAGCATCTGCTGATCGACACGCATGATCAGCCCGTGCCGCCCCAAGTCTGGGCGCTCTACCGCACCGCGATGACGCTTGCTGGACCCGTGCCGACGATGATCGAGCGCGACGACAACATTCCCGAGTTGGCAGAGCTCTGCGACGAACTCGAAGTGGCGCGCGGCATCAGCGCCGAAGCAGCGGGCGAGAGGATCGCGGCATGACCCTGCTGGCGATGCAGCGCACCTTCCGCGATTGGCTCGTGACCAGCGAGGACGCCGCAGCCGAAGCGCTCGGGGGCGGCCACGGCACTGCCGTCTATCAGAACAACTACCGCATCGCACTGGTCTCCAGCCTTGCCGAGACATTCCAGCGCCTGGCGCTGTGGCTGGGCAACGAGGCGTTCGAGGTAGCCGCAGCCCGGTATATCGATGCACGCCCGCCGAGCAGCTGGACGCTGGATGCCTATGGCGAGGACTTCACGGCTTTCATCGACGGACTCTATCCCGATGATCCCGAAGTCGCCGAACTCGCGTTCATCGACTGGACTGTGGGGCAGGTGTTCGTTGGCTCCGACGCCGAGGCGCTGCGGCCCGAGAGGCTGGCAGTGGCCGATTGGGAAACCGCGGTCATCCACCCCGTGCCCTCACTGCTCGTGATGCCGATTGCGACCAATGCCGATGTGATCTGGCAGGCACTGGCGACCGGCGAAAACCCGCCGCCAGCCGAAGCCGTCGAGCAGGGCACCGCGCTGCTAGTCTGGCGGCAGGGGTTGGAACCCGTCTTCCGCCGCGCCGACGCATACGAGCGCGACGTCTTGGCCTGGTCAGCAACGGGTGAAGGCTTCGCTACGATCTGTGAACGCCTTGCCGCAATGCTGGGCGAAGAAGCCGCTGTGATTACTGCGGGCGCTTTGCTTGGCCGCTGGCTGGTCGAAGAGATGGTTGCGACGGTCAGGTCGCGGCTCTTGTGAAGCATCAAGACCGCCTGCTGTCCGAGGGCCGTCTAAGCCTCGAGCGCAGAGCGCTGGCATCAGTGTTGGGCCCACCCTCTACACGGGAGCACAGTCCTCAAGCCGTACAACCACACGAATGTGCAGGATCCAGAAGGTTGGACGTAATTCTACACGGCAAGATACTACGTACTCGCATCTATTTTTGAAAAAGATCGCCTTAAATTGCGGCGACTTAACGGTGGTAAACAATTTAGGTTAAGGGTGTCCTTATGTTTTGCAATCAACCGGTGGTAAGATGGTCGGACGGTCACCGGTTCGCTCTGGTTGCACCATTGCTGACGTCTGGTTTGGCGGGTTTAGCCGTGCCGGCGTTCGGCCAGAACGTCGTCCCGAGCCAGGTTCTGCCGCGCGAGACTTCGCCCGCTCGGCCAGCGCCGTTGGCCGATGGTGTTGCAACCACAAACGAGGTTAACGGCGAAACTGACGACAAACCAGTCTGGGGCCAATCGTTTGACGCCGGCGAAGCGCGGATTGGTGGTGCCTTTCCCGAGATGGAAACGGCGAACAGAGCCTTTCTTGGCGAGATTGCCCACAAGCGAGTGACCTTGCGCCAGCTGATGGCCGCGACCCGCAGCCTTGAACGCAAATATGCAGCGCGCGGCTATATCTTTGCCCGTGCCATCCTGCCTCCGCAGCGTTTGGCCGATGGCGAAAAGGTCGAGATCCTCATTGTCGACGGATATGTCGAGGAGGTGGACCTTGCACATGTGCCGCGGTCACTCCAACCTCTCCTGCGCCGCCGCTTCGCCCACCTTATCGGGCGGAGACATTTGACCGAGGCCAAACTGGAACGGGCCCTCTTGCTGGCGAGCGAGATTGCGGGAGTGAGCCTGCGCAGCGCCATAGCCACCGGCCTGAAACCGGGCGGCGTGCGTCTTGTGGTCGAAGGACAGCTCGAGCGCGTTCAGCTCCATGTCGGTACCGACAATCGTCTGCCCGGTTCGCTCGGCCAGTGGCAATGGAATGGCAATCTGGTGATCAACAACGGGCTTGGTTTGGGGGAGCAAACCTACCTCTTTGCCGGCTCGCAATTCGACATTGCCCGCCACGGCATTGGCCGACCAACCCTTGGCCTGCTGGGCGGCGGCATTTCCGTTCCCATCACGCGCACCGGGATTGTATTCGGCAGCGAAGTCCTGATCGCGCGCACCGAACCCGTCCGTGTCGCCGGTGTCCCGCGCACGGTGGGTGCGTTCGCGCGCGGGCAGTTCGCAGTCACTGCGGCGCTTTCGCGAACCCGGCAAGGCTCCATCGATATCCGGATCGGTGCCGACCTGATTTCCCAATCCGCTCGGGCCCCCGAGTTCGCCGCGACGCTCAACCGCGACCGCTATGCCGCGCTTCGCATCGGCATGACATGGCGCGAGCAAGCCGGCCGAGCTGCACGCTCGCTCAATCTGTCGTTCTCGCAAGGGCTGCTTGGTCGCACTGCGACAAGGCTCGTACCCTTTTCGCGCCTCGGTGCGGCCAATGCGTTCAACTCGCTGCAGGCGAACGCGCGTTGGTCGGGGGGCTTGCCGCGGGGTTTTGGCTACGACATCCAGATGAAGGCGCAAACCAGCTTCGGCAAGCCGTTGTTCCTGTCCGAACAGTTCGCGCTTGATGGTCCGGCTGCAGTATCCTCGTTTGAAAGCGGCAGTTTCAACGTAGACAGCGGTGCCACGATGCGGGCCGAGTTGATCCTGCCATCGCTCGCGGCAAAACGCTCGATGTCGTTTTCGCCTTACGCCTACGCGGCAGGAGGTGTTGGCAGGATCGAGCAGGCAACTGCCGTCGAGCGACCCATCTTGAATGCTGCAGGCATTGGCATCGGCGGGCGGATCAACCTCGCCGCTTTGCTCGGTTTGCATCGCTCTTCTGCATCAATCGGCATCGAAGCGGGACGTCAGTTCAGCAACATTTCGGGCAAGCGCGGTGGCAATCGGGTCAACGTGACGGCCTCCTTTGCATTCTAGGACGCATCATGGCCCACACATTCCGCATCGGCACCAGAGCGCTGCTCGCATCGACCGCGCTGGTCAGCGCTGCCCATACCGCGCAAACCCACGCCCAGACAACACTGCCACGGAACGGAACGGTGGTCGCAGGCAGTGCCTCCATCGCTGCAAGCGGCAACGATGTCACCGTGACCCAGTCCTCCAGTCGCGCCGTGATCAATTGGGACACATTCTCGCTCGATCAGGGCAGCACTGCCCGCTTTGTGCAGCCCGATGCCAAAGCCGCGATCCTCAATCGTGTGACCGGCAATGCCGGCTCTACCATCGCTGGCAGCATAACTGGCAACGGTCAGGTCTATCTCATCAACCCCAACGGCATTGCCATCACCGCGACAGGGACAGTGACGGTCGGGGCAGGCTTTGTCGCCTCG
>CANEVG010000077.1 GCA_947442095.1 Sphingomonadaceae bacterium | reverse complement strand
GTCAGCGAGAAGAACGTCTCGAAATGCAGCGGGCCGGAAAGGCCGGGCACGGTAGCAAGGAGTTCAGCCTCTTCCTTCGGCGGGTGGCCGCCAACATGCAGCAGCGCGAGGATCAGCGAGGTGAATTCGTGCCCAAGTGGCAAACCTGCAAAGGTGACCCGCGGTACTTCGCCCACGGTGCCGATCGCAAAGCTCGGCGTGCGCGCACTGGTGCCGTCGAAGCGCGCCGAGACCTTGTCCGACTGCGCGGCAATTTCCTCGACGAGGCTGCGCATGTCGGCAGCCTTGGCGCTGCTGTCGAGGCTGCCGACCAGTTCGATGGGATGGCGCAGATTGCCGAGATAGCCCTTGAGCTGGGCAGTGGTCGCGGGATCGAGCAACGGCATGGGCCGACTCCTGAAAGGGGACGTGAGGCTGGGTTCGCACCGACGCAAATGGTCCGGCGCGCTGATGGAATATGGGAAGCGGGTTTAGGGAAACAAAGGGGGCCAAGCGGCGGCTGGTAGGGGGAGGAACGCCGACCGCCAAGTCCGGAGCCGGCGAACAGGCCGGGCTCCGGACGGATAAGCGATTATCAGATCTTGCCGACGAGATCGATCGAGGGGGCCAGCGTCTCGCCGCCCTCTTCCCACTTGGCCGGGCAGACCTGGCCGGGATGCTCACGCCAGTACTTGGCGGCCTTGATCTTGCGGACGAGTTCGGCCGCATTGCGGCCCACGCCCTCGGGCGTAATTTCGATCAGCTGGATCACGCCGTCCGGATCGACAACGAATGTGCCGCGATCAGCGAGACCCACGCCGGGGCGCAGGTTGTCGAGCGCGTTGGTCAGCGTATGGTTCTGATCACCCACGAGGTAATAGGTGATCTTGCCGATGGCGGGCGAGGTGTCGGCCCAGGCCTTGTGGCTGAAGTGCGTATCGGTCGAAACGCCGAACACTTCAACGCCCATGCCCTGCAGCTCGGCATAGTTGTCCTGGAGATCTTCCAGCTCGGTCGGGCACACAAAGGTGAAGTCCGCTGGGTAGAAAAAGAACACCGCCCACTTGCCGGCGATATCGGCATTGGTGATGTCGACGAACTTGCCTTCCTTGTAGGCCGTGTTGGCGAAGGGCTTGATCGGGGTGCTGATCAGGGACATGCGCGCTTCCTTGTGATGGCGGATCGGGATGATCCGGCTGAATTGGAGCCTCTATGGCGTGTGCTCCAATAGCGCGAGTCGCTGCGCTGCGCTAATGATCAATCCTGCCCAGATTGATTGATCCAGTCGATCACTGCCCAGCGCTGCCCGGCACGGCAGCCTTCTCGGAAAACAGGGCTATCGCCGGTCCAAGGAAACCGCCCGATGGCCCGCTTCATCGCTTTCGCACTGCGGCGTGGCGTGGTGTGGCTTGGCGTGGTGTGGCGGGCCGCGGCGCTGCGCCTTAATGATCTCTGGGGAAAGTGGACCGACCGGCTGAAGGGCGTCGCGGCTGGATGTTGGCTGAGAATAAAGGCCAAGCTATCATCTTGACCGGCCGCTGGACGACGCCGGCGCCTTCGCGCTCATCTATCCAGCCGATGAAACGGATAATCAGCCACAAAAGGCTGCTGCACCGAAATCCTGATCGGTTATGATGGGGCGAACCAAATCACTGGTTTGCCACACCACTGCAAAAGAGGACCCCGCACATGGCATCGAACAGCCCCTGGAGCCACGCCCGCAGCGCCGGCATAGCCGACGACATCGACTTCGAGATCAAGGGGCAGGAGCTCCAGTTCGTCGAGATCGAGCTCGATCCGGGCGAAAGTGCCGTGGCCGAAGCGGGCGCCTTCGTGTGGAAGGACGCCTCGATCCAGATGACCACGGTGTTCGGGGATGGAAGTGCGGAACAGGGCGGCGGCTTCATGGGCAAGCTGCTGGGTGCGGGCAAGCGTTTGATCACCGGCGAGAGCCTGTTCACCACCGTGTTCACCCACCAGGGCAGCGGCAAGGCGCGCGTGGCGTTTGCCTCGCCCACCCCCGGCGCGATCCTGCCGATCAAGCTGGACCAGCTTGGCGGCACACTGATCTGCCAGAAGGACAGCTTCCTGTGCGCGGCGCGCGGGGTTTCGATCGGGATTGCCTTCCAGCGCCGGATCATGACCGGTCTGTTCGGCGGCGAAGGTTTCATCATGCAGAAGCTGGAAGGCGATGGCTGGGTCTTCGTGCAGATGGGCGGCACGCTGACGGAACGCACGCTCGCCCCTGGCGAGGAGCTTCATGTCGATACCGGGTGCCTTGCCGCCTATACCCCGTCTGTAACGTTCGACCTGATTGGCGCGGGCGGCGTGAAGACCGTGTTGTTCGGCGGCGAGGGCCTGTTCTTTGCGCGGCTGACCGGGCCGGGCAAAGTGTGGATCCAGTCGCTGCCGTTCGCACGGCTTGCAGGCCGGATGCTGGCAGCAGCCATGCCGGCGGGCGGACAGAACCGGGGCGAAGGCTCCGCGCTCGGCGTGCTGGGCGATTTCATTCAGGGGAACCATTGAGAACATGTGGGGGCTGGTGCGCATCTGCCGGCCCGCATTCAACGCCGCGCTCCCCTGCTCCGCAGCCCGGGAAAAGCACGGCCGGCCTCTTGCGCACCCTGCCCCGCATCGTGCTAAGCCGGAGCACCATGTCACCTCACAGTAGCAATCGGCCATCATGGCCCGGTGCAGCCGGGGACAAGGCCGCGCCGCACACGGAGGGAACCGGGCATGGTTGATCAGCAGCCGCAGGCAGGAAAGTTGGGCAATAGCATCACTGCGCAGGAAAATGCCCTCGGCCCCGATGACACGGTTGCCGCGCAAAGCCCGCCCATCCCGGCCTATCGCTTCTTCAATCGCGAACTAAGCTGGCTCGCATTCAACCGCCGCGTGCTGGCCGAGGCGCAGAACCCGAACTATCCGGTGCTGGAACGGCTGCGCTTCCTGTCGATTTCGGGCAGCAATCTTGACGAGTTCATGATGGTGCGCGTCGCGGGCCTGGCCGCGCAGATCCGCCAGCGTGTGGATGAAGTCTCGATCGACGGACTGACCCCGGCCCAGCAGCTTGCAGCAGCTTATGTCGGGGTGGAGGAGCTTGTCCGTGCGCAGCAGGCGATCCTTGCCGATCTCACAGGGCTGCTGGACGAGGCTGGCATTCACATCTTGGGCAATCGCAAACTCGAGAAGGCGCAGGCCGACTGGCTGGCGCACTATTTTCAGGAGCACGTGTTCCCCGCGCTCACCCCGCAGGCGATCGACCCGGCACACCCCTTTCCGTTCATCAACAATCAGGGCACCGGCATTCTTTTCACACTGGTGCGCGTGGCCGATGGCGAACCAGTCAACGAAATGATCCTGGTCCCCCCCGCACTGCCTCGCTTCGTGCGTTTGCCCGGCACGAAGGTGAGCTGGATCAGCATCGAGGAGCTGATTCTGCGCAATGCAATGAAGCTGTTTCCAGGCTTTCGCATCCAGGGCCACGGCACCTTCCGCGTGCTGCGTGACAGCGATATCGAAGTGGAGGAAGACGCTGAGGACCTCATCCGGTATTTCCGCACCGCCATCCAGCGGCGGCGGCGCGGAAAAGTTATCCTACTGCAGCTCCAGGATAATTTTGATGTTAACGCCGAGGAATTGCTGCGCGACAAGCTGCGGCTCGATCATGCGCTGGTGATCAAGGCAGGCGGGCTTCTGGCGATGAACGGTCTTTCGGCCATCGTGGACACCGACCGGCCCGAACTGAAGTTCGAACCCTACAACCCGCGCTACCCCGAACGCGTGCTGGAACATGATGGCGATTGCTTCGCCGCGATCCGCGCCAAGGATCTGGTGATCCAGCACCCGTTCGAAAGCTTCGACGTGGTGGTGGATTTCCTGCGCCAGGCCGCATCAGACCCCGATGTCGTGGCGATCAAGCAGACGCTCTACCGTGCGGGGAAGCAATCCGCCGTCATTGCCGCGCTGATTGCCGCAGCCGAGGCAGGCAAATCGGTGACGGCGGTGGTGGAGCTGAAAGCCCGGTTCGACGAGGAGCAGAACCTGCACTGGGCCAGCCAGCTCGAGCGTGCCGGGGTGCAGGTGATCTACGGGTTTGTCGACTGGAAAACCCACGCCAAGGTCTCGATGGTCGTGCGGCGCGAGGGCGATGCCTACCGCACCTATTGCCACTTCGGCACGGGCAACTATCACCCCTTCACCGCGCGGATCTACACCGATCTCAGCTTCTTCACCGCCGATCCCAAGTTCGGGCGCGATGCTGGCCTGCTGTTCAATTTTATCACCGGCTATATCGAGCCCAAGGTCACAGAAATGCTGGCGATTGCCCCCATCGGGGTGCGCCGCAAGCTTTATGAATGCATTGACCGCGAGATCACGCTGGCCGAGGCGGGCAAATCTGCTGCGATCTGGGCCAAGCTCAACTCGCTCACCGACAGCCAGTTGATCAACCGGCTCTATGCCGCCAGCGCAGCCGGGGTCAATATCAACCTTATCGTGCGCGGCATCTGCTGCCTTCGCCCCGGGGTGCCGGGCCTTTCCGAGCGCATCAAGGTCAAATCCATAATCGGGCGGTTTCTGGAACACAGCCGCATCTGGGCCTTCGGCAATGGCGCGCCGCTTCCCAACAGGCGTGCGCGCGTGTTCATTTCCTCAGCCGACGGGATGACGCGCAACCTTGACCGGCGGGTCGAAGTGCTGGTGCCGATTCGCAATCCAACGGTGCATGACCAGGTGCTCGATCAGGTGATGCTCGCCAACCTGATCGACACCGAACAGAGCTGGATTCTGGAAAGCGACGGCACTTATCACCGGGCCGATCCGGGCAAGCATCCGTTCAACGTCCACCGCTATTTCATGACCAACCCTTCGCTTTCCGGGCGCGGTGCGGCACTGACCAAAGGCCGTAAAGTGCCCAAGCTGGCATTGAGGCGCGGCGGAATGCCACGAACCTAAAGCGCCCCTTAAGCCCCAGTGAACGGTAAATGACCAAGACCATCCGGCCCTCTGCCTACACGCCCACGCGCGCGATCATCGATATCGGCTCGAACACTGTGCGTCTGGTCATTTATGGCGGCCCGGCGCGCGCACCCGATGTGCTGCACAATGAAAAGATCACCGCACGGCTGGGCAAAGGTGTGGCCGAGAACGGCAAACTTGGCGCGCGCGCGACAGCGGCAGCGCTGGCCAGCCTCGCGCGGTACCGCACGCTGCTCGATCTCAAGGGCATCACGGCGATTGATGTCGTGGCCACGGCAGCTGCGCGCGATGCGGCCAATGGTCCCGAATTTCTGCAGAAGATCAGGGCGCTAGGGCTATTGCCCCGCCTGCTGAGCGGCGAGGAAGAGGCCGTGACCAGTGCGCACGGCGTGATCGGTGCGTTTCCGGCCGCCGTCGGCATCGTCGGCGATCTGGGCGGGGGCAGCCTCGAACTGGTCGATGTCGATGCCGATGGATGCCGACACGGCATTTCGATGCCGCTGGGCACGCTGCGCCTGCCCGCCTTGCGCGCAGCCGGTGAGCGGGCGTTCGGGCAGACCATTGCCAAAGCGCTCAAGCGCGCGGCCTGGCAGGCAGCGCCCGGCTCGACGCTCTATCTCGTCGGCGGCTCGCTGCGCGCCTTTGCCCGCCATGCCATGAACGTGACCGACTGGCCAATTGACGACCCCCACGGGTTCGAGATCGATGCCATAGCCGCCCAGACCATTGCCAAGGCGCTCGCGCGCAAGAAGCTGGAGGCGCTGACCCCCATTCCCGGCATAGCCGGCGCTCGCCTCGCCGCCCTGCCGAACACCGCGGCGCTGCTTGCCGTGCTGATCCGTTCGTTGCAGCCAGGCCGCCTCGTGTTCTCGTCGTGGGGGCTGCGCGAGGGCGTGTTGTGGGACAGCATGGCACCGGGCGTGCGGCTGCAGGACCCGCTCGTCGCTGGCGCTTCGGCGTTCATCCGCGAATATGGCATTGCAACTGGCACGGCAGCGATGGTGGCAGGCTGGACAGGCGCAGCCCGCCTGCCTGATGCCGGTTTGGGTTCCACGTCCGGCAGCGAACGACTGCGCCTTGCAGCCACCATGCTGTGCCTCGCCACCGCAATGGTCGAGCCCAACCTGCGCGGTGATCTGGCGCGTGACTGGGCCTTGCGCAAGCGCTGGATCGGGGCAACCCCGGCCGAGCGCGCCATGCTCGCTGCGGCCATGTTCGCCAACACTGGACGCAGCGAACTGCCCCCTGAGCTCAGCCGTCTCGCCGCGCCGGAACAGCTGCGTGAAGCGCAGGCCTGGGGATTTGCGGTGCGGCTCTGCCGCCGCTTCAGCGGGACCACCGCCCAAGGCATCAGCTGCAGTGCACTGCGCATGGAAGGCGCCAGCCTCATCCTTGAAGTGCAGCCGCAGATCGCCGTGCTGGTCAACGAAGGGGTGGAGCGTGACCTCAGGATACTGGCCACGCACCTCGGCCTGAAACCGGAAGTGCGCTAGGCCATCAGCTTCCCGCCACCTTCTGGCGCTCTGCCTCCGCCTCAGAGGCAGCCAGTACGCGCAGCACATTGCCCGACCAGATCTTGGCGACATCGGCCTCGGTATAGCCAGCCTTGAGCAGTGCGCCCGTCAGCTTGGGCAGATCAAGCAGGTCCTCCAGCCCGACAACCCCGCCGCCGCCATCCCAATCAAGCCCGATGCCGACATGATCGACACCCGCAACCTTGATAGCATGCAGCAGGTTGGCCATCACATCATCAAAACCGGCGCGCACTTCGGGATACTGACTGTCGATCCGATGCCGGGCGGCGAGCACCTCCTGCCGCTCTGACGCTGTCAATGTGCGGTCCTCGGGATACTTTGCGTCAAGCGCCTTCAAGGCTGCCTCGCGCTCCGGGCTTTGCTTCAGGCCTTTGACGTAGACCGAATTGATCTGGATCACGCCTCCCGCATCGGCAAGCGCCTTGAGGTGCGCATCATCGATGTTGCGCGGGTGATCGAACACCGCCTTGCAGCCGGAATGTGTGAGCACCAGCGGCGCTTTTGAAAGGCGCAGCGCATCATCGAGCGCGCGGTCCGAACTGTGCGAGAGATCGGGAACAACGCCGAGCCGGTTCATTTCGGCCAGGAGCTGCACGCCAAGCGGGCTGAGCCCGTCCCAGCGCGGTTTGTCGGTCGAACTGTCGGCAAACTGGTTGTTGCTGAAGTGGGCGAACCCGGCAATGCGCACGCCCATCGCGTGGAACACCCCCAGCAGTGTGGGATCATCGCCCAGCGGCCAGGCGTTTTCGATCGAGAGGTAAACCACCCGCTTGCCCGCAGCTTTGATCGCAGCGGCATCGGCGGCCTTGGCCGCAAGCGCAAAGCTTTCCGGGTGCGCGGCCACCATCTCGCGGATGGCGATCCCCCGCATCAGCGCGAAATCGCGCGCCTTGCGAGTGAATGCAGCATCAAGCGGGCCTTGCGGGGTGTAAATCGCCCAGAACCCGCCATCGAGCCCGCCTTTCTTCAACCGCGGCAGATCGACTTGCGTGTAGTCGTCAGCCACGCTGTGCGCATCGGTGATCGACCACCCCGGCAGCGCCAGCGATGCGGGCGTATCGAGGTGGCTGTCGAGCGTGAGCAGACGCATCTGCAGCGCAGTGGCCGGATCGGGCGGCTTCCTGATCGGTTTGGCGTTGCAAGCGTGCCCGGTCACAAGCAGGGCCGCAGCGGCGGACAACATCAAACGGCGGCGCATGGCAAACTCCCCAAATCGGCACAGCAGCAGCATCCGCCGCCTCGGCGCAATGTCAATCTTACTTCAGGCTGGCTCGCTTCAGGCCGGATCAGCGTCTGCCTGCAATTCGGGCCGGGTATCGGCGAAAGCGGAATGCGCGAGCGCGGCCGCTTCGATCGCTTCGATCCGGGGGTAATCGATACGGGCGCCAAAACGGCGGGCATTGGCCAGCTGCGGGATCAGCGTGATATCCGCAAGCGTGACCGCCTCGCCGAAGCAGAAGGGGCCTTGCCGGTCTGCAATCAACGCAGAACAGGCAGCAAGGCCGCTCTCGATAACCTCGCGCGCCCAAGCGTCAATCGCCGCCTGATCGAGCCCGCGTTTGCGCAGCATGCGCAGCACCCGCAGGTTCTGGACCGGGTGGATATCGCAGGCCACGGCAAGCGAAAAAGCGCGCACCCGGGCGCGTTCCATAAGATCGCCGGGAAGAAGCGCAGGTTCGGGCCAGCGTTCGTCAAGATATTCGATGATGGCCAGGCTTTGGGTCAGCACCGCCCCCTCCACCTCCAGCGCCGGCACCAGCGCCTGCGGGTTGAGCGCAAGATATCTGGGCGTGGATTGACCGCCCGTCCGCAGGTCGTGAGCCGCCGCTTCCCACGCCAAACCCTTGAGCGCCAAGGCAATGCGCACGCGCCAGGCTGCAGAAGAACGCCAATAGGTGTGCAGTCTCAATTGCAGGGCTCCAGTGCTATGCCTCAAGACACCCGTTTCTTGCGAAAATCACGGTGCCGACGACCAGTGGTATTCGAGATTTAGCGAGGATTTCCGAAGTTTTCCATTGTTTCCGGCTTATTAACAATTTTTAAGTCCATTACGGTGTAACCAAGGTACATTCCCTCTTGTCGCGGGCTGCTGAAGCCGGAGTGTGCATGTCTGCCGAGCCATCCGAAGATCGATCCCAGCACGAGAGGCGTTCCGAACGCCGGCCTCTGCCTGTTCGGGTGCAGTATCGGCGCTCGGTCGTGCGGCTGGTCGCTCAGATGCTCGACCTTTCGCAGCATGGCTTGCGTCTGGCCGGAATGGAACGGTTGCACATTGGTGAGAGCGTGTGGATCACGCTGCCCGGCCTGCCGCCCCGCCAGGCCAAGGTGGTATGGACAGACCGGTTCGAGGCCGGCTGCGTGTTTGTGGAACCGCTGCACAGCGCGGTTTTCGAGGCCATTGTCTCGGGCAGCATGAGCTGAACGCAGCGCGAACGCGCTCACCGCTTTCCCCTGCGCTTCGAGGCGACTAGGGAGGCAGACATGCTCCGCCTCAACGAACTCAAACTACCGCTCGGTCATTCAGCGACCGATCTCGAAGCCGCCATCTGCGCCCGGCTGGATATCGATCCCGCTGCCCTCATCCGCTACAGCGTGGCCAAGCGCGGCAATGATGCACGGCGCAAGTCGTCGATCCAGCTGGTCTATGCGCTTGACGTGACCGTGGCGGACGAACCTGACGTTCTGACCCGCCACCCCGCCGATCCGCAAGTGCGCCCGGCCCCCGACACCGCCTATCGCTTTCCGGTCATGGCTCCGCCCGGCTGGGCCGGTCAGCGCCCGATTGTGATCGGCGCGGGGCCATGCGGCCTGCTGGCCGCGCTGATCCTGGCGCAGATGGGCTTGCGGCCCATCATTATCGAGCGCGGCAAGGCGGTGCGCGCGCGCACCAAGGATACCTGGGCCCTGTGGCGGCGCAGCGTGCTGACGCCGGAATCCAACGTCCAGTTCGGCGAGGGCGGCGCAGGCACATTCTCTGACGGCAAGCTCTACAGCCGCATCAAGGACCCGCGCCATCTGGGGCGCAAGGTGCTGGTGGAATTCGTGAAGGCCGGTGCGCCTGCCGATATTCTGACCGAGGCGCACCCGCATGTCGGCACATTTCGCCTCGTCACAATGGTGATGTCGATCCGTGAGACGATCGAGGCACTGGGCGGCGAATACCGCTTCGAGACGCGTGTGGACGACTTTGTCATCGGCCGCGATGCGGCGGGCGAACGCTTCATGGAAGGCCTGCTACTCTCCACCGGCGAGGTGCTGCCCGCACGCCACGTGATCATGGCGGTGGGCCATTCGGCCCGCGATACGTTCGCGGTGCTCCACGCGCAGGGCGTGCACATCGAGGCCAAGCCCTTTGCCATCGGTGTACGCATCGAGCATCCGCAGCGGCTGGTCGATGTTGCGCGTTATGGCACGAGCGCGGGCAACGCCATACTCGGTCCTGCGGCCTATTCGCTGGCGCATCAGGCGAGCAATGGCCGCTCGGTCTACAGCTTCTGCATGTGTCCGGGCGGGCGCGTCGTGGCAGCAGCCTCCGAACCGGGGCGCGTGGTGACCAACGGCATGAGCCAGTATTCACGCGCCGAGTTCAACGCCAACTCCGGCCTTGTTGTCGATATCACGCCTGAACGCGATTATCCCGGCGGGCCGCTGGCGGGCGTGGCGTTCCAGCGCCGCTGGGAAGAACTGGCGTTTGCGGCAGGCGGTTCGAACTATCAGGCGCCCGGCCAGAAGCTCGGCGATTTCTTGGCCGGGCGGCCTTCGACAAGCTTCGGGGAGATTGTGCCGTCCTATCAGCCCGGGGTGAAGCCCACCGATCTGTCTGCCTGTCTGCCCGATTATGCGATTCTGGCCATGCGCGAGGCGCTCCCAGTGTTTGGTCGCCAGATGCCTGGCTATGATCATCCCGATGTGGTGCTTACAGGGGTGGAAACACGCACCTCATCGCCCGTTCGGATCACGCGCGGTGCCGATTTTCAGAGCTTGGGCACCAGCGGGCTTTATCCGGCGGGTGAAGGCGCAGGCTATGCAGGCGGCATTCTCTCCGCCGCGGTCGATGGCATCCGGGTGGCCGAAGCGCTGGCGCAGGACCTCATCGGTCGCGGGACCGGTGAAGAGCGATCAGGCCGTTCAGCCGCCTGACGCGCGAGCATAGGAAGTGAGCAGCGACTGGCGCAGGCTGCCAAGCGGCGGCAGTTCAAGATCGGCCAGTTGCGCGATGCCGGTGATCTCGTCTGCACCGTAGCACTGAGAAAGCTCGATCACCTCGCCCTTCACCTTCTTGTTCAGCTGACGCGACCAGAAAGTATAGACTGTGGGCAGCGTGCGCTCATTCGGATCTTCATCGACCACCATCGCGATCCGGCCCGAGCGTAGTTCGACGAACGCCCCGATCGGATAGATGCCCAGCATCTCGATGAAGTGCAGCATGATCTCTGGATCGAACCCATCACCCTGTTCGCCAAGGTGGCGCAGGGCTTCGGCAGGATCAAGCCCGCCAATGCCGTTGTTGCCCGCGACAAGTAAGTCGTAGCTGTCACAGACTGCGGCCATTCGCGACATATGGTCAATGTCCGCACCTGACAGGCCTTGCGGAAAACCGCTGCCATCGAGGCGTTCGTGATGGCGCATGGCCACCTTGAGCACGGATTCGGGAATATCGCCGGCCGCTTTCAGCAGCGCATGGCCAATCAGCACGTGGCGGCTGCGCGGATCGGTCGTGGCATCGAATTCAGAGCCGGACGGATCGTTCGCTTCCTGCCCTGCGCCGATATCCATGAGCAGCCCGGCCATGCCCGCCTCGCGGGTTTCGACCGAAGACAGGTTCATCTGCCGGGCCAGCGCGATCATCAGCGCGCTGGTGGCCAGCGCATGGCGGTAGGTCTCCTCGCTATCCTCGCGGCACCGCAGCAAGCCGTTGAAGGCGTAAAGATTGCGCTGAACCGACGCATAGATATCATCGATCAGGGGTTCGACATTCCGCGCGCTGATCCCGCGTCCAAGCCGGGCGTCCAGAAACACCCGGCTGACGACCTTGGAATGGCGATCGGCAATCTTGCGGGCCGTACCGAACTCACGGACGGCGGCGACACGTGCGGCGGCGAATTTGGTGGTGGCCGGGCGAGGCGCGGTCGGCGGCATCGCCCGCGACTGGGCCGGCAAT
>CANEVG010000076.1 GCA_947442095.1 Sphingomonadaceae bacterium | reverse complement strand
GGCCATCCTTGACGACGCCGAAGACCATGCCCGGAATGTGGCTCTCCGCCATCCATTTGGTTAGGATCGTGTCGATTTCAGGATCAAGTGCGGCGATTTCGGGCGCGGTTTGCGCGGCGGACGATACCGGCACGGCGAGAGCCTGAACCGCAAACAGACCTATCCAGCGCCGCATAACTGATCTCCCCCGCATGAGACCGCAGGGTGCAGCAAGCACGCAGGCGGCGGCAAGCGCTTTCTAGCCGCCGCAGCCGCCGCAACCACTACCGCCGTCGCTGCTGCTGCCGCCATCGCTGCTGCTGCCGCCATCGCCGCCGCCATTGGTGCTGCGCATCCGATGGAAGTCTGAGAGATAAGATCCGGCCAGCACCGCGGTGCCAAACAGCGCAACGGCTAGCGCGGCTTCATCGCTCGGCACCGCGCGCCGCAGGCGGGCAGCATCGGCGCGGGCCTCGGCGGCCACCTGCTTGCCCGCGCGCGTGCGCCGGTCGAGCATGCCGAAGCGCAGGAGCGCGGCGAAGAACGTGAGGACGAGCAACGCGCCAAGAAAGGCGACAGGGCGATCCCGCATCGAGCCAATGATCCACTTGGTGAGGCCGAAGGCAAAGAGCAGCACGAGCGGTGCGGTCTGGATCAGGCGCATCTGCAGCGCCGTGGCCTTGTCCAGCAGCAGGCCCTTCTCTTCCAGCCGCCGCTCGCCAGTTTCGGCAGGTCCGGTGAGTGTGTCAGTCACATCCTTCCACCGGATCGGCGAAGACAGTGCGACGACCCGGCGTTCGGCCAGCGTGCGCCCGCCGCGCGGATCGCGGATCTGCAGCGTGCCACCGGACTGGACAATGGCGGAACCCGCCGCGAGAAGCCGCACGGCCACCGCCTCGGCAAAGCGTTCGCGTCCGCCTGCCAGCAGCGCCAGTTCGTCCTCGTCCGCCGGGCGGGCAGGATGGCCTTCGGGGCGCAGGAACGGCGGGATCAGGACCGACGCGATAACGGCGACCAGTCCTAGCGCTGCGTAGAGCGCAAGGAACTCGGAGCCGTAGAGATCAAACGGACCAAGACCCGTCACAGAAGCCTCCAGATGAGGAAAACGATGAGCGCGAGCAGAAGTCCCGCCCCCAGCCACTTGTGCGGCAGGATCAGCGCCTCGCGCGGGTGGACGCGGCGCGCTTCGGGATCACTGTTCAGCCGCTGCCGCGCACTTAGCCAGATGTCGGCAGGCGCAGCGCCGAAGGCGGCCTCGTAGCTGCGCAAAGTAAGGGCATATTGCTCGAAGAACCGCTCGCCCTCGGCGCGGCCGCCCTTGGTCGGACCGTGGTGGAGGGGCTGGCCGAGCACATCGGGGCAGAGCCGTTCCCAGTAATCGCGCGTGTAGGTGAGGTGGAGGTGCCATGCCTGATCGACCGCGTCGGACGGCGTGACCGGATGACCTGCGGTAATGGCAAGGAACAGAAAGCGCCGGTATTCCTCGAACACGCGCGCGCCGTACGCCGGGCTCCAGCCGTTTTCACGGGCAAGACGCTGCGTGAAGGTGAGATCCGCATCGACCGGGCCGACTTCGTAGGCCGACAGGGCCTTCCACAGCGGGCTCGCTGTTGCCGGGGTTGGCGAAGCGAAAGGCGCGTCCATCTGACGATTTTATATGGCTGCCATGTTACCGGATTGTTACGAACCTCAGTCCTGCGCGTAGCCCGCTTCGATCACGAGACGCTCGCCAGACCAATCCGGCACGGCTTCAAGGCGCATCGGCACCATGAAGCGCCTTTTGGGCTTTCCGTCAGCAGCCGGTCGCTCGATTTCGAGCACATCGCCCGCGCCGAAATTCTCGACCGCGATGCAAGTGCCCAGCGCCTCGCCCGCGGTCGAGACGGCGGGGAGGCCGATGAGATCGGTGTAGTAGTATTCGCCTTCCGCCAGCGGCGGCAGGCTGGCGCGCGGCACGGTAAGTGCCGTGCCGCGCAGCTTTTCCGCCGCGGTGCGGTCGGTCACTTCGGCAAAGCGCGCAATCGCGCCGCCCTTGCCATCGTCCTTCAGCTTTTCGACCGTCAGGCTGCCGCCATTGAACGAACGGTGGGGCTTCAGGCTCGCCAGGCCTTCGCCGAACAGCTTGAGCCGCACGTCCCCCGTCACCCCATGCGCGCCACTGACGGCAGCGAGAGTGACGGTGGCATCGCGCATCTGGCCTTAGCCTTCGGCCTGCTCGGCAGCAGCTTCTTCAGCGGGCAATTCGGCAGCGGCTTCTCCAGCAGCCGGTGCTTCTTCGGCAGGTGCTTCTTCGGCGACAGGAGCAGCAGCAGCGGCAGCGGCTGCCTCTTCGGCCTCACGCTTGGCTTCTTCGGCCTCGGCGATCTTCTTGGCGCGGTCTTCAGCGCGCTCCTTGGCCTTCTTGCCGGGCTCGCCCTTGGCAGGGTTCACGGTTGCAGTGCGCTCCTTGATCCCGGCCTTGTCAAGCATGCGGGCGACGCGGTCGGTCGGCTGCGCGCCAACACCGAGCCAATAGCGCACGCGGTCCTCAATCAGGCGGACGCGGTTCTCGTCATCCTTGGCGAGGAGCGGATTGTAGGTGCCGACCTGCTCGAGATAGGCACCGTCGCGCGGGCTGCGGCTGTTGGCAACGACGACCTTGTAATAGGGGCGCTTCTTGGAACCACCGCGCGAGAGACGAAGAGAGACCGACATGCTAGAAACCTTTCCAACTAAACCTTGAAAACCAAACCGATATTACTTTTTCCGCAGAAGATCATTGAGATTGGACGGCATCTTGCCCCCCCCGAGACCGGGCAGGCCCCCAAGGCCACTGGGCATGCCGCCCATCCCTGCCCCCATGCCGCCGCCGGCCCCGCCGCCCATACCCGGCATGCCAGCATCGACACCGCCACCGCCGAACATAGCAGCAAGACCCTTGAGCCCGCCCATCTTGCGGATCTGCTTCATGGCCTTCGCCATTTCCTGGTGCATCTTGATGATCTTGTTGACATCCTGCACCTGCGTGCCGGAGCCCTTGGCCACACGGATCTTGCGCTTGGCGTTGAGCAGTTCGGGGCGCTCACGCTCTTTTGGCGTCATCGAACCAATGATCGCGTCCATATGCAGCAGCACCCGGTCATCCATGCCCGAATTGGCCATGGCCTGCTTGGCCTTCTTCATGCCCGGCATCATGCCCGCCAGCGCCCCAAGGCCGCCCATGCGCTGCATCTGCTGGAGCTGCGTGCGTAGGTCGTTCATGTCGAACTGGCCCTTCGACATGCGCTGTGCGAGCTTTTCCGCCTCGCCCGCCTGGACCGTGGCAGCGGCCTTCTCGACGATCGAGACGATATCGCCCATGCCGAGGATGCGGCCCGCGACGCGCTCTGGATGGAACGGCTCGATCGCATCGAGCTTTTCGCCCGTGGCGGCAAACTTGATCGGCTTGCCCGTCACCGCGCGCATCGATAGCGCCGCACCGCCGCGCGCATCGCCGTCCATGCGGGTGAGCACGACACCCGTGAGATCAACCTCTCCAGCAAAGTTCTGTGCGACGTTGACCGCGTCCTGCCCGGTGAGCGAATCGACCACCAGCAGCGTTTCGCGCGGGGCCGAGACTTCGGCGACGGCCTTCATCTCGTCCATCAAGGCCTGATCAACATGGAGGCGGCCTGCGGTATCGAGCATCAACACGTCGACCGCCTGCAGCTTTGCAGCGTTCACCGCGCGGCGGGCGATGTCGACCGGGGACTGGCCCGCCACGATCGGCAGCGTGGCCACGCCCGCCTGCTCGCCCAGCACGGCCAGTTGCTCCTGCGCCGCCGGACGATTGACGTCGAGCGAGGCCATCAGGACCTTCTTGCCCTGCTTTTCCTTCAGTAGCTTGCCGATCTTGGCCGTCGTCGTCGTCTTGCCCGAGCCCTGCAGGCCGACCATCATGATAACGACCGGCGGTGCGGCATTGAGATCGAGATCGGCCGTTTCTGAGCCCAGCATTTCAACGAGCGCGTCGTTGACGATCTTGACGACCTGCTGACCGGGGGTGACCGAGCGCAGCACCTGCTGGCCTGTGGCGGCTTCGGTGACGCTATCAATGAAGCGGCGAACGACCGGCAGCGCAACATCGGCTTCGAGCAGCGCGATCCGCACTTCGCGCATCGCAGCCCGCACGTCTTCCTCGCGCAGCGCGCCGCGGCCGCGCAGGCGGTCGAATACGCCTCCAAGCCGGTCTGACAGACTATCGAACACGCGCATGCTCCTTTTCCGGTGGGTCGTGAAACGCGAAAAACGCCGGTGGGCGAAACCTCGCCGACCAGCGTATGGCGTCCATGACGGAAACCGAAAGCCAAAACCTGCCACCGGACAAAATCGGCACGACAGAATGAGGCGCTTACGCGAAGGACGGGTTCGGCGCAAGTGCCCGTGCGCGGCCTGCCTCAAGACCGCAAAGCCGTGCGCCCGGAAATTCGGGCATAACCGAAACTTCAGAGCAAATGCGTAGAGCGTGGCGCATGATCCCCAAAGGAATGGGCGATCCCACATGGCGAACGGTTTGGAGGGCAGTGCTGACGTAGGGTTCGGGCTGATGCCCGATGCGCCCGATGCTGCAGCCGGCCCTGCTTTCCCCACCGCGCCGAATGCCGCACCGCATGCCGTGTTTGAACGCGCCGATCGCAGTCTGGTCGCAATCGGCATTGTGGCGACCGCAATCATTCTGTTTGTCGGCACCGGCTCGACCGTGCTCACCGGCATCCTGCGCAGCCAGTTCTACGGGGTGGGCAGCCCCAATGTCCTGCTGTGCAATGCCCTGATGCTCAATATCGCGCTGCTCATTCCGGGGCGGCGCCGCAATGCAGCGCTGGGCGCACAGATGGGCGAGCGGCGCAGGGCCGAGGAAGCCGCAAAGCGCCTTGCCGACACCGACGCCCTGACCGGGTGCCTGAACCGGCCCAGCCTCGATGCGGCCATGGCAGAGCTGCTGGGCGGTGCCGAGGCCAGCTGAGGCGAGGTGATCGTGATGATGGTCGACCTCGGCAAGTTCAAGCGATCCAATGGCTTGCATGGCCAGCAAGTAGGCGATGCCGTGCTCGTGGAAACCGCGCGGCGGCTCGGGGCGCTCCTGCCCAATCGCCAGGTTCTGGCGCAGCTGGGCGGCGACGAACTCATCTGCAGCACCATCCTGCAGCCCGGCAGCGAGGCCGCCATCGAGCGGCTGGCCCTTGCAAATCAACGATGCTCTGGCTGTCCCGATCAGCAGCGGCAACATCCGCGCCGAAGTGACGGCATCGAACGGCATTGCAATCCCCGTAAACGACCCTCGGGCAGATAGGGCGCAGCGCGTGCAGGATGTGCGGCACCGGGCGGATCTGGCCATGTATCAGGCCAAGAAGTAGGGGCGGAACCGCTTCGTCTGGTTCGAACCGGGCATGGAGCAGGAACTGCGCCTGCGCAGTGATCTGGAGCACGGCATTCGCGAAGGTCTGCCACGCGGTGAGTTCGTGCCCTTCTGCGAGAAGCAGGCCGATACCGACACTGGCGAGATCACCGGCTTCGAAATGCTCGCGCGGTGGGTTTCCCCGCGCCGCGAGCTTATCAGCCCGGACATGTTCATTCCGGAGGCCGAGGATATCGGCCTGATTGCCGAGCTTTCGGAAACCCTGATCAAGCTTGCGCTGGAAGACCCGAAGGACTGGGATGCTTGGCTGACGCTATCGGTCAATATGTCGCCCTTGCAGCTGCGCGATCCTTGGCTCGCGCAGAGGCTAATCAGAATGCTGGTCGAGGCCAACTTCCCGCCCGCCCGGCTGGAAGTCGAGATCACCGAGACCTGCCTGCACGATTACATCGGCGTGGTGCGCGCGCTGATCACCAGCATCAAGCATCAGGATATCCGCGTGAGCCTTGATGATTTCGGCACGGTCTATTCCGGCCTTGCGCAACCGCGCACGCTGCCGTTCGACCGGATCAAGATCGACCCCAGCTTCATCTCCACGCTGGGCAGCAGCGCGGACAGCGCCTCGATTGTCGAGGCGATCTCCTCGCTGGGGTGGCGCTGCCGACAACCGCAGAGGGCATCGAGTCCCCAGAGGTGCTCGGTGCCTTGTGCAACTTCGGCACGTTCAAGGGTCAGGGCTAGCTTTATAGGAAGCCCGCCTCGGCGGGTGCGGTGCGCGCGGCGCTGGCGCGGCATGATCTGCTGCGCGGGTGGACAGAGCACCCCTCACTCGAGGAACCGCGAAAAGAACCGGAAGCCCCTGCGGCCGCAAACGGCTGATTGCAGCGGGCGCGATTGCGCCCTAGACGCCGGCCATGCTTGTTCCGTTCCGCAAGATGCATGGCCTTGGCAACGATTTCATCGTGATCGATGCGCGCGGTGCGGCAGCAACCGGGCCGGTCGCGATGTCTGCCGCGCGCGCTGCCGCGCTGGCCGAGCGGCGCACGGGCATCGGCTGCGACCAGTTGATCATGCTCGAGGCCTCCGCAACGGCCGATGTGTGCATGCGCATCTTCAACGCCGATGGCAGCGAAGTGGAAGCCTGCGGCAATGCTGCGCGCGCGGTTGGCCTGCTGCTCGGGGGCGAGCAGCGGATCGAAACACTGGGCGGCGCGATCACCTCCAGCGCGACGGCATCGGGTGCATCGGTCGATATGGGCCCGGCGCGGTTTGAGTGGGATGCCATTCCCCTCGCCTATCCCATGGACACCATGTCAATGCCGGTGGGCTGGGAGACGCTGGAAACCCCCGCTGCGGTCAATGTCGGCAATCCGCATGTGGTGTTCTTCGTGGACGATGCCGATGCGGTTGATCTCGCGCGGCTGGGGCCGGTCATCGAAACCGACCCGCTGTTTCCGGAGAAGGTCAATGTCGGCGTCGCCAGCGTTTTGGGGCCAAGCCACATTAAGCTGCGCGTGTGGGAGCGCGGCGCGGGCCTCACCCGGGCCTGCGGCACTGGGGCCTGCGCGGCGGCGGTGCTGGCGCTTCGGCGGCGGCTGGTAACGGGCCCGGTGCAGGTCGATCTGCCCGGCGGGCCGCTGGAAATCGCGTGGACTGCAGGCGGGACAATCCTGATGACCGGGCCCGCTGCGCACAGCTTTTCCGGCACCTTCGACGACGCGGACTATCCCCTATGAGTGACCTGCTGTGAGCGAGGCGGTGGTCACGCTCGGCTGCCGGCTCAATCTGGCGGAGAGCGAGACGATCCGGGGCCTGATCGCGGGCGCTGACCGGCACACGGTCGTGGTCAATTCCTGCGCAGTGACGGCCGAGGCCGTGCGCCAATCACGCCGCGCGGTGCGGCGGCTGCGCGCCGCGCATCCGGATGCGCGGCTGCTGGTGACAGGCTGCGCGGCAACGATCTCGCCCGAGGACTTTTCGGCGATGCCCGAAGTGGACGGTGTGGTCGCCAATCCGGCCAAGCTCGATCCGGCGGCCTGGCAGGCCCGCCCTGCACTTGCAGCGCCAAGCACGAAGCACACCCGCGCCTTCGTGCCGGTGCAGACGGGCTGCGATCATGCCTGCACGTTCTGCATTATTCCGCAGGGGCGCGGGGCCAGCGTTTCACTCAGCGTGGAGGCTGTGCGGCGCGCCATCGAAGGGCACCTCGCGGCAGGCGTGAACGAGATCGTGCTCACGGGCGTCGACGTGACCAGCTGGGGCGGAGACTTGCCGGGCACGCCGCGCCTGGGCGCGCTGGTGGCAGCGATCCTGCGTGCGTTTCCTGCTCTGCCCCGGCTGCGGCTCTCCTCGCTCGACGGGATCGAGATCGACGACCTGCTATTCGAATTGATCACCGGCGAGACGCGGGTCATGCCGCATGTGCACCTCTCGCTGCAATCGGGCAGCGACATTATCCTGAAGCGGATGAAGCGCCGCCACAGCCGCGCGCAGGCGATCGCGCTCGCAGAGCGGCTGCGCAGTGCGCGCCCTCAGATCGCCATCGGCGCAGACCTTATCGCGGGCTTTCCCACCGAGGACGCGGCCATGCATGCCGACAATGTGAGAATCGTGCGCGAATGCGCCGTGGTCCACGGCCATGTGTTCCCCTACTCTCCCCGCCCCGGCACGCCCGCCGCGCGCATGCCTGGGGTGCCGCCGCCACTGGTGCGCGAACGGGCCGCCGAAGTGCGCGCTGCTGTCGCGCAAACACGTGCCGCATGGCTGCAGGGCCTGATCGGCAAGCCGCGCGAAGTGCTTGCCGAACGCGACGGGACCGGCCATTCCGCAGAATTCGCCGCCTACCGATTGCACGAGGGTGCTTTGCCCGGGCAGCTTGTCACCATTACCCCGATCCGGATCACCGAAGGCCTGCTGGAATGACTTCTGATAACAGCGCATCCACCGACGCGGGCTGGACCGACCGGTTGCTGGGAGGCCTGCGCAAGACATCCGAACGCCTGACCGAGAACCTCGCCGGGATCACCGGCGCGACGCGGCTGAGCGATACGCAGCTTGACGACCTGGAGGACGCGCTGATCCTCTCGGACCTAGGCCCAAGTGCCGCGTCACGTATTCGCGAAAAACTGGCGACCGGACGCTTCGAAAAGGGGCTGGACGAAGCCGCGCTGGCCGAAGCGGTCGCCGCCGAGATTGCCGCAATTTTGCGCCCGGTGGCAAAGCCGCTGGAAATCGTGGCCTTCCCGCGCCCGCAAGTGATCCTCGTGATTGGCGTGAATGGTTCAGGAAAGACCACAACCATCGCCAAGCTGGCGCACCTGTTCCAGGAACAGGACTATTCGGTAATGCTGGCGGCAGGCGACACCTTCCGCGCCGCCGCGATCGGCCAGCTCAAGGTCTGGGCAGAGCGGCTTGGCATCGAGATCGTGACCGGCCCCGAAGGCGGCGACCCGGCCTCGATCGTGTTCGATGCGGTAAAGGCTGCAACCGACAAGGGTATCGACACGCTGATCGTGGACACCGCCGGCCGCCTCCAGAACAAGCGCGAGCTGATGGACGAGCTGGCCAAGGTCCGCCGCGTGCTGGGCCGCCTGAACCCGGAGGCGCCACATGACGTCGTGCTGGTGCTCGATGCCACCAACGGACAGAACGCGCTGCAGCAGATCGAGATTTTCAAGGAAGTGGCCGGCGTGACCGGCCTGATCATGACCAAGCTGGACGGCACCGCGCGCGGCGGCGTGCTGGTGGCGGCGGCCGAGCAATACGGCCTGCCGATCCATGCCATCGGCGTTGGCGAAAAGATCGATGACCTCAGGCCTTTCGATCCCGATCTTGTCGCCAAGGTGATCGCAGGAGTGGTGCGGTGAGCGAAGTCAAGTCCAAGCCCAAGTCATCATGGGTCAATCTGGCGGTCGACTATGGCCCGCTGCTCGTGTTCTTCCTGGCGTATCGGTATTTCAGCCCGAAGGATGCCGGATCGCAAGAATTGGGCGCAGCAGTTGCCGTGACCAAGAGCACGGTGGTTTTCATGGGCGCGACGGTGATCGCGCTGATCGTCTCAAAGTGGCGGCTGGGGCACATCTCGCCGATGCTGTGGCTTTCGACGATCCTGATCATCGGGTTCGGCTCGCTGACCGTGTTCCTCGGCGATCCGGTGTGGATCCAGATCAAGCCGACCGCGATCTACCTGCTGTTTGCCGCGGTGCTGTTCGGCGGCCTCCTGCGCGGAAAGCCAATGCTGCGCCTCCTGCTGCAAAGCGCGTTCGACGGGCTTTCGGAAGAAGGCTGGCGGAAACTCTCGCGCAATTGGGCCTGGTTTTTCCTGGTTCTGGCGGGGCTCAACGAAGTGCTGCGCCAGACCCTGTCGTTCGAGACATGGTTGCTGGCCAAGCTGTGGGGTGTGACCGGCCTCTCGTTCCTGTTCACTTTCAGCCAGATCCCGATGTTGCTGAAACATGGCCTTGGCGAGGATTCCGAAGCCGAAGTGGAGCAGAACCCACCTTCGGGGTAGGCGTTGTTTGCTGTTTCGGCCTAGCCGAAACAGGGCAGCACCATCGCCCTAAAATGCAATGACAAACGGGGCATAATCCCTAATATACGCGTCAAAGGCATGGCGGTTGCGGCCAGCCTTGGATCACCATGAAACGCTCCTCGGGGGAAAACAAAAAATGGCAAAGTTCTTTGGAAATCTGCATCTTGTGCTCAGTGTTGGCTTTGCTGCCGCTATCGCAGTAATGATCGCGTTCAACGCCGCCGCGCCGGTTGATACCAATTCGGTGTTTCGCTGGCTGCATGCGTTCTTTGGCATCCTGTGGATCGGCCTGCTCTACTACCTGAACTTTGTGCAGGTGCCGACCATGCCCAAGATCCCCGCCGAACAGAAGGGGGCGATCACCGGACACATCGCGCCGAAGGTGTTCTTCTTCTTCCGCTATGGCGCGCTTCTGACACTGATCACTGGCCTCGTGGTCGCCGCCGTCAGCGGCTATGGGCACACGGCGTTGACCTTCACGGGTGAAGGTACGGTCAACATGATCGGCCTTGGCATGTGGCTCGCCATCATCATGGCGTTCAACGTGTGGTTCATCATCTGGCCAGCGCAGCAGAAGATCCTCGGCCTGGTTGAGGCAACTGCCGAAGCCAAGGCGGCGGCTGCCCCGCGCGCGCTGTTTGCTAGCCGCACCAACCTGCTGCTGTCGCTGCCGATGCTTTATTGCATGGTCAGTGCCAACCTCGGCTGATCGCACGATCATTCGCGCACATGGCGGCGCGGTGTCCCCGGGTGGACGCCGCGCCGTTTGCGTTTGGGGAACCCGCGCTGCGGCGCTGCGTTATCCGTCAGGGCCTGCACCGGGCCTGACCTTACGGGACGGAGTACCCTGCCATGCGACAATTTGCCCAAACCGTGTTCTTGTGTTCAGCTGCCGCTCTTGCCGTTTCAGCCTGCTCGGAAAAGGCCCAGGAGAGCGCAGCCGAGACTGCCGCCTATGCGAGCGACGACATGTCTGCCGCCGCCACCGATGCCAGCGTTGCCGCAAGCGAGAACACAGATTCGATGGGCGCCGCTGCTAGCCGGGCCACCGACAATGTCGGCGAGGCAGCGGATGATGCCGGGGTCGCCATCAACAAGGCTGGCACGCGCGCTTCCACCGCCGCTGAAAAGCTAGGCGAGCGCATCAAGCAGGGCGCAAGCGAGGCCAGGGACGAGTTGAAGGGCAAGCCTTCGGAAACACCGAAATAATCCACTAGATCCGCATCTGGCTGCCGAGTTCGACCACACGGTTGGTCGGCAGCCGGAAAAAGCCCATCGCGTCTGCCGCATTGCGCAGCATCCACGCAAACAGCTTTTCGCGCCACAGCGCCATGCCCGGCACATCCGCCGGGATCAGCGTCTGGCGTGAGAGGAAGAAGCTTGTGTGCATCATGTTGAACGGCGTGCCGCACACGGTCACGCCGGCGAGCGCGGCGGGCACATCGGTTTCTTCAAGGAAGCCGAACCGCAAGGTCAGGCGGTAGAAGCCATTTCCGAAATCCTTGACGCTGGCGCGCTCGGCCGCCTCGACCACAGGAACATCCTCGATCTGCACTGTGAGCACAACCACGCGTTCATGCAGCACCTTGTTGTGCTTGATGTTGTGGAGCAGCGCTGAGGGCACGCCTGCGGCGGTCGAGGCCATGAAAACCGCAGTGCCGGGAACGCGCGCGGCACTGCTGTGCGCAGACTTTGTGAACACCTCCAGCGGCAGCGCACCTTCGGCCATATGCTGGCGCATGAGCGTGCGCCCGCGTGACCAGGTGGTGAGCAGCGT
>CANEVG010000075.1 GCA_947442095.1 Sphingomonadaceae bacterium | reverse complement strand
GCGATCGCAACGTCGGGCGTCTCGCGCGTCAGGCCCGGGAACTTGAGATCGGGCCTGAGGCCCGCCATCAGATCGCGCATCGCATCGGTGGTGCCCACCGGGCTCGTCGATTCGAGGATCACCACATCGCCTGCCTTGAGCACGCCTGCCACTTCGCTGGCGGCGGCCTGCACATAAGAAACGTCGGGCGTATGGTGCCCATCCTTGGCAAACGGTGTGGGCACCGCGATCACGAAAACATCGGCCGGTTCGATCTGGGTTGCTGCGCGCAGCAGCCCGCGCTGGACCACGCCCTGCACCAGCCCGTCGAGATCGACTTCCTCAATATGGATTTCGCCGCGGTTGATCGTATCGACCACGCTCTGCGTCACATCGAGCCCCAGCACTGGGCAACCGGCGCGGGCAATGATCGCGGCCGTGGGAAGTCCGATATAGCCAAGTCCGACAACACAGACCTTCGGCTTCACATCAAGATTTCCGGTCTTAGGGGGCATGTCCCAGTAGCTCCGCGATACGCCGCGCGGCGTGCCCATCCCCGAAGGGGTTGTGCGCGCGCGCCATGGCTGAATAGGCAGCCTTATCGTCCAGCAGAGTAAAGATTTCGGAAACTATCCGGGCGGTCCCTGTGCCCACGAGCCGCGCGGTTCCGGCTTCCACGCCTTCGGGCCGCTCAGTCGTCTCACGCATCACCAGCACGGGCTTGCCCAACGCGGGCGCTTCTTCCTGCACCCCGCCGCTGTCGGTCAGCATGATCTCGGCAAGCTTGAGCAGCCGCGCGAAATGCGGATAGTCGAGCGGTTCGATCAGCGCGACGTTGGGCAGACCTGCCAGCGCGTTCTCCATCACCTTACGCACATTGGGATTGGGGTGGACCGGAAAGATCAGCGCCACGTCGGGGCGCGCGGCAATCTGGCGGATCGCCTCGGCTATCGCTTCCAGCCCGCCGCCAAAATTCTCGCGCCGATGGCTGGTCACGCCGATGATGCGTTTCCCGGAAAACCGCGCTTCCAACTCGGCCAGCCCGCTTGCCAGCCCCGGTTCCGCCGCGATTCGCGCCGAAACCCATTGCAACGCGTCGATCACGGTATTGCCCGTCACATGGATCGCATCCGCCGCCACGTTTTCCGCGCGCAGCGCCGTTGCCGATGTTTCTGTCGGCGCAAAATGCAGCGCGGCGATGGTGCCGATGATCTTGCGGTTCACCTCTTCCGGCCAGGGGTGATAGATGTTGTGGCTGCGCAACCCGGCCTCCACATGCGCCACCGGCACCTTGCGGTAATAGGCCGCCAGCGCGCCTGCCATGGCCGTCGCGGTATCGCCCTGCACCACCACCCAATCGGGCTTTTCCGCGTCCATTACGAAGCCAAGCCCCGTCAGCAGCGCGGCCGTCAACCCGTCGAGCGTCTGGTCGGGCTTCATCAGATCGAGATCATGATCGGGAACGATGCCCGCAATCTCCAGCACCTGATCGAGCATTCCCCGGTGCTGCGCCGAAACGCAGGTCACCACGCGAAACGCCGGATCGGCGGCCAGCGCGTGGACCACAGGAAACATCTTGATGGCTTCGGGACGCGTGCCGAAGATCACGAGAATTGTTTTTGCCATAACCCTGCGCTTTACCGGCCCGGGGTTAAAAGGCGCATAATCAATCCTCTCGCGTTACAACGTGCCCCTCATCCGTTCGTGCCGAGCGAAGTCGAGACACCACGCACTGTGCGCGAAACCACTGGGATCAAGCCGAAGGCATCTGCTGGCTGGAGCAATGGAAACCCCCGCCCCCGGCCAGCACCGCATCGGCCATCAGCCCAATCACTGCGCGCCCCGGAAACAGCTCGGCAATCGCCGCCAAGCCGCCTTCATCATGCTGCGTTCCGAACACCGGCACGATCACCACCTCGTTCGCGATCACGAAGTTCATGTAGCTCGCCGGCTGCACCATGCCGCCCCACTCGACCAGCCCAGGCGAAGGCACTTCCACCACCTCGACCTCGGCCGCGCGCGCGCGCGCTGATGCACTGGCATAGATCGCGGCATTAGGATCGCCCGGCCCGGTCGCGCGCGGCACCGCTATCCGGTTCGGCCCGACAAAGCGCGCCAGATTGTCGACATGCCCGTCGGTGTGATCGTTGATCAGCCCATCACCCAGCCAAAGCACGCGGTCAAACCCCAGATCGCGCGCCAGCCGCGCTTCCAGATCGGCGCGTGACAAGGCCGCATTGCGGTTCGGATTGAGCAGGCACTGCTCGGTCGTCGCCACAAGCCCCGTGCCGTCACCTTCCAGTGCACCGCCTTCCAGAATCCAGTCGCAGCGATCCGCCGCCAGCCCCGCGCTCTCCGCCAGATCGGCCCCGACCTGCTGATCCCCCTCCATCAGATACTTGCCGCCCCAGCCATTGAAGCCAAACAGCCGCGCCCGCCGCGCGCCATCCTCAGCGCGCACCACCAGCGGCCCGGTATCGCGCAGCCACACGTCGCCATAGACGCGCCGCTCCAGCGTGACCGCGCCCGACACAAGTCTGCGCGCGCGCATTTCATTGGCCGCGTCGCGCACGATCAGCCGCACTTCCTGCCCGCTCTCCGCCACAGCACTGGCAAAGGCGGCAATCTGCTCCTGCGCGCGGCCGATCACGCCGGACCACTCATCTGCAAGATGCGGGAAACCGATCCACAGCCAGTCTTGGCGGTGCCACTCGGGCGGCATTTGCATGAGGGTACCGGCCATGATCATTTGCCCGCCGCTTTAGCGCGGCTCTTGTCGCGAATGGCGCGGAACTCGTCTCCAGGATTCCAGTTGGGCCATGCCGTGCTGTTCGCCAGCTCGCGCCCCAACCGGTAGAACAGCCGCACATCCTGCTTTATGCCGGACATGTCCCAATTCGCTTCATATTCATCGCTTGGCTGGTGATAGCGCACATTGGTGTAGTCGTCCGAGATCGCCGCGCCCGCAGCCTTGCCGCCCTTCACCAGATCGGTGCCGCGCTCCACCGCGAACATCGGCACGCCGCGCTTGGCAAAGCTGAAATGGTCAGAGCGGTAGTAATAGCCGCGCTCGGGGTGCTCCTCAGGGGCTTCGCTCAGCCCCATCTCGCCTTCCACCTTGCGCAGGATCGCGGTGAGCTCCGATTTGTCGCCGCCGGTCACCGTCACATCCTTGGCTGGGCCGCCAGCATAAAGCGCATCCATGTTCACACCGCCCACGGTCTTCGCCAGCGGGAACACCGGGTTTCGCGCATAGTATTCCGAACCGAGCAGCCCCGATTCCTCAAGCGTCACCGCCAGAAACACCTGGCTGCGCGCGGTCCGGCCCGCCGCCCCGTTCATCTTGGCGAGCGCCGCCAGCGCGGCCACGCCGGTCGCGTTGTCCACCGCGCCGTTGCAGATGTCATCGCCGCTCGCATCGGCCTTGCAGCGGCCCAGATGGTCCCAGTGCGCGGTATAGAGCACATATTCATCGGGCCGCGTCTTGCCCGGCAGAATCCCGATCACATTGTGCGAATTGGCCTTTTCGATCGTGTTGTCGAACGAGAGACTGGCCTTGAGCCCCAGCGGCACCGGCTTGAAGCCGGGTCGTCCCGCCGCCTCAGTCAGCGCCGCCAGATCCTGCCCCGCCGCCTTGAAGATGGCCTCAGCCACCGCCTTCTGCACCCAGCCGTTGGCCACGGTCTGATCTGCACCGTCATTCGGGGTCTGCACAAAGTGCTGCGCGTTCGACCAACTCGATTCGACCACCTGCCAGCCGTAAGCCGCCGGAAAGGTATCATGGATGACCAGCGCGGCGCTCGCCCCCTGCCGCGCGGCTTCCTCGAACTTGTAAGTCCAGCGCCCATAATAGGTCATGCGCCGCCCGCGAAACAGGCCCTGCTCGCCTTCCATCGCATAGTCGGGGTCGTTGACGAGGATGACCGCGGTCTTCCCCTTCATGTCGATCCCGGCATAGTCGTTCCACCCCAGTTCGGGTGCATTGATACCATAGCCCACGAACACCAGTTCGCTGTCCTTCACTTCGCTCTGCGCCGTCATGCGGTAGCTGCCCGCCACGAACTCGCTCGAAGGCTTGAACGTCAGCGCTTGTGCCCCGCCAGTCACCACCAGCGGGCTGCGGTTGCTGGCGGAAATCGTCGCGGTCGGCACCGCCTGGAGCCATGTCAGCTTGCCATCCACGCCCTTGTTCCCCGGCTGCAGTCCCGCCGCCTTGAACCGCGCGATGATCGCCTCCAGCGTCTTGAGCTCCGCCGCCGTGCCGGGCCCCCGCCCTTCGAATTCATCCGAAGCCAGCGTGCTGATCATGTCACGCAACAGCGCCTCGTCCACTGGCGGGACGGCAGGCGCAGCCAGCGCGGCTGAAACAGACAGCATGAGCAGCAGTCCCAGCGCCGCGCTAGCAGACTTGCGAAACGTCATCGTATGGCCCTCACCCTGAAAACAGACCGAGAGAGGTGGCAGAGCCCCCGCTCGCTGGCAAGCAGGACACCGCGCTTGATCCCACTGCCTCAAGCGGGCATCGCAAGCGCATGACCGGCGCACCCCCCATGGCCGATTGGCCCGATGCGCTCCGCCGCGCCCGCGCCGAGGCCCCGTTCCTGTGCCGGGGGCTGGGCCGGCTGCCCGATCTCGCCGCCTTGTTGGCGATGGGCCGGATTGAGGAGGCGCTTACGGCAGCCCGCGCAGCCGGTGCTGATTGCGCAGACCCCGGCGTTGCGCTGCGCCGCGAACGCCTGGCGTTTTCAATTGCCCTCGCGATTGGCGATCTGGCAGGCGCGCTCCCGCTGGCCCGTGTGGTCGGCGAACTTTCCATGTTCGCAGACCGCGCGCTCGATGCCGCGATCACCGCCGCCACCCGCCGCCGCCTACCCGATGCCGAGCCGCGCGGTTTTTCCGGCATCGCACTGGGCAAGCACGGGGCGGGCGAACTCAACTACTCGTCCGATATCGACCCCATCCTGCTCTATGATCCCGAAACCCTCCCCCGCCGCGAGCGCGACGATCCTGCCGACGCGGCACAGCGCATCGCACGCGGCGTGGTCGAACTGCTCGGTGCGGTCACCGACGAAGGTTACGTATTCCGCGTCGACCTGCGTCTGCGCCCCGCCGCCGAAGTCACCCCGCTCGCGCTGCCGTTCGTCGCCGCCATCACGCATTACGAATCCAGCGCCCTTGCCTGGGAACGCGCCGCCTATATCCGGGCTCGCTCGGCAGCAGGCGATATTGCGGCGGGGCAAGTGTTCCTCGATGCAATCCGGCCCTTCGTGTGGCGCCGCAGCCTCGATTTCGGCGCGATTGCCGAGATCGGGCGGCTTACCACGCGCATCCGCGATCACTATGCCGGCGGCCAGCAAGTCGGGCCGGGCTACGACCTCAAGCGCGGGCGCGGCGGCATTCGCGAGGTCGAGTTCTTCGCGCAGACCCACCAATTGATCCACGGCGGCCGCAACCCGGCGCTGCGCCAGCGCGGCACGCGCGCCGCGCTCGATGCGCTGGCCGGTGCGGGCATCATTGCTGCCGAGGATGCCGAAACGCTGGGCCAAAGCTACGACCGCCTCCGCACGCTCGAACACCGCCTGCAGATGGTGTCCGACCAGCAGACCCACAGCCTGCCGACCGATGCCGCCGCGCTCGAGGCCGTCGCCCGGCTGGACGGCCTGCCAAACGGCACGGCGCTGGTGCGCGAACTCGCCGCCATATCGGATACGGTCGGTCGCCGTTTCGATTCGCTTATCAGCACTTATGCGCCAACCGGGGCTGTGCCAGTCCTTGCGCGGCCGCTTGAGCTTGAGCTTGCAGGGCTCGGCTTTGCGGACCCAGCCGTCTTGGCCACCCGGATCGAGGGCTGGGAGAACGGCCAGTTCCGCGCGCTGCGCAGCGCGGAGGCGCGCGAGGCTTTTTCCCGGCTGCGCACCACGCTGCTCGCCGCGCTGGCCGCCGCGCCCGATCCGGGGCGCGCGCTGCTGCGCTGGGAAGGCCTGCTCGAAGGGCTGCCTTCCGCGATCAACGTGTTCCGCCTGCTAGAAGCACGCCCTGGCTTGCTCGCGATTGTCATGCGCGTACTGGCCCATGCCCCAACCCTTGCTGACGAACTCGCGCGCCGGTCCGATCTGCTCGACACGCTGATCGACCGCACGGCGTTCGATCTTCCAGGCAGCGCGATCAGTCTCGCGGAGGATTTCCGCTGCGGCGAGCCGGGTGACGATTACCAGTGCCTGCTCGATGCCGTGCGCCGCAAGGTAAGCGAATGGCGTTTTGCACTCGGCGTCCAGCTGATCGAGGGACAACATGATCCGCTTGATGTCGCTGCCGCGCTGTCGCGGGTCGCAGAGGCCGCCATTCTCACGCTCGCCAGCGCATCGGAAAGCGAATATGCGGTTGCCCACGGCCATGTTCCCGGCAGCGAGCTGGTCATTCTCGGCCTTGGACGGCTCGGCGGTGCGGCGCTGACCCATGCTTCCGATCTCGATCTCGTGTTCCTGTTCAGCGGCGATCACACGGGCGAATCGGATGGCACCAGAGTGCTGGGCAGCACGCTCTATTTCAACCGCCTCAGCCAGCGCGTGATCGCCGCGCTATCCGCGCCCACCGCAGCCGGCGCGCTTTACGAGGTGGATGTGCGGCTGCGGCCGAGCGGTGCGCAAGGGCCGATTGCGGTGAGCCTCGAGAGCTTCGCGCGCTATCAGCAGGAGGATGCGTGGACCTGGGAGCACATGGCGCTGTGCCGCGCTCGCCCGCTGTTCGGAACGGATAGAGATCGGACCGCGCTCGGCAACATAATTGCCAGGGTGCTTCGCCGCCCGCGCGATCCGGCGAAGCTGCGTGAAGACGTGCTCGCCATGCGCGCAGAAATGGCCCTGCACAAACCACCCTGCGGCCCGCTTGATGTGAAGCTGGCGCGCGGCGGTCTGGTTGATTTGGAATTCCTCGTCCATTATCTGCAACTGCGGGGGGGCACCGCACTCGTTCCCGATCTTGGCCAAGCTATCGATGGCCTCGGCACGGCGGGGCATCTGCCGCGCGAACTGCGCGAAGCGCACGATCTGCTGGCGCGGTTGCTCGTGGTCGTGCGGCTGGTTGCCCCGGATGGCCGCTTTCCGCCCGATGCCAGCCGCCCTATTGTCGCAAAGGCATGTGGCGTGGCCGATTGGCCTCAGCTACTGGCCGCAATCCACAGCGCGCGCGAAGCCATCGCGGCGAGCTGGAACACCATTTTGAACCAGGAACTGGAGATCGAGGAATGAGTGAAGCATTCGGCCCCGGCAGCGCCCTGCCCGATATCGCGATGACCAGCCCCGATGGCAGCACGGTAAAGCCCTCCGACTTTGCCGGCCGCAAGCTGGTGCTGTTCTTCTACCCGAAGGACGACACGCCAGGCTGCACGACAGAAAACAAGGACTTCTCCGCCCTTACCGGCGAATTCGCCGCCGCTGGCACCGCATTGCTCGGCGTCAGCAAGGACCCGCCCAAAAAGCACATGAAGTTCATCGAGAAGCACGCCCTCACTGCGCCACTCGCCAGCGACGGGGAAGAAGGCGGTCTCTCCGACGCGCTCGGCATCTGGACCGAGAAATCGATGTATGGCCGCACCTACATGGGCATGGAACGCACCACGTATCTGGTCGGTGCGGACGGCAAGATCGCGCAGGTCTGGTCCAAGGTCAAAGTGAAGGGCCATGCCGAAGAGGTGCTCGCCGCCGCCCGCGCCCTATGATGAAAGGAAGCGTGGCCGCAGCGATCCGGGCAGCGATGCTGACCCCGGATCCTGCGGCCAAGGCCATGGCCACACGGGAAGTGCGGCGCGACTGGGCGGGAGCCCGCCTGACCTTCACCTTCGAAGTCCCCATGCCCGATGTGCCCGCCCGCCCTGCGCGGCCCGAACTCCTGCCGCCAAACGCCATGCCCAAGCGCGGCCGTGGCGGTTCAGAACGCGGACGCATCGCGCTGCTGCACGCGCTGGCGCATATCGAATTCGTGGCGATCGATCTCGCGCTCGATGCTGCCGGGCGCTTCGGCGCAGAGCGCGGGGAGCAATTCGTTGGCGACTGGCTCGATGTGGCGGCGGACGAGGCGATGCATTTCTCGCTCCTCGCCCGGCGGCTGCGCACGCTCGGTTCTCACTACGGCGCCATGCCTGCGCATGACGGGTTGTGGGATGCCGCACGCGAAACCACGCACGACATCGCTGCGCGCCTTGCCGTGGTGCCGATGGTGCTTGAAGCGCGGGGTCTGGATGTGACCCCGATGACGATCGAGCGCTTCGCCGCTGCGGGTGATATGCGCTCCGCACGCATCCTAGAACGAATCCTTGACGATGAAATCCGGCATGTGCGTTTCGGCACAACCCACTTTCTGAAGGTGTGCGATGAGCGGGAAGAATCGGCACCAGCGCTATGGAAAGCCCTTGTCGCGCGCCATTTCCGCGGGGCTGTTAAGCCGCCGTTCAACGACTCGGCGCGTCGTTCAGCCGGTTTGTCGTGCGAATTGATGTCCGGGCTTGTCTAGTTAACGCTCTTACCCTTAATCCGGACACAACGAGACAGCGGGGGGTTTTCCGCACAGTCTTACGGGTCTGCTCTGGCGAGAACATCGGCGATTTCAACGTCAGCCAGTCAGGATCATAAAGGGTTAGCGGGTCGTAATGTTCCAGAACACTATCCTGAAAATGAACATTGGCGTGAAAGCCTTGTTTGCCACGCTTGGCGCAGCAGCATGCCTGTTCTCGCTTCCCGCACTGGCTAACAGCGCTGCTTCAGCAGACATTGCCGCCCCGCTCCGCGCTGCGGAAGCCGCTAGGGCCGGAATCGCTGCCAACGCTGCAGATGATGAATTCCACCAGCTCTTCGCCAGCTGGAAGGCGCTTGAAACCGGCGCACCCGCTTCCTCCGCCCCTGCCCAGCGCCTCGGCGCCGTCTCGATCCCTTCGCTGATCCCGGTCACCTCGAGCCGCGCCATGAGCAGTGGTTTCGGCATGCGCTACCACCCGGTTCTGGGCGGCATGCGCGCGCACAAGGGCATCGATCTTCCCGCAACAACTGGCACCCCGATCCATGCTTCGGCTGATGGCGTTGTCGCCAAGGCCGATTGGCTCGGCGGCTACGGCCTGCTCGTGCAGCTTGAGCATGGCGCTGGTATGGAAACCCGCTACGGTCACATGTCACGCATCGCTGTTGCCGAAGGGCAGCGCGTCCGCAAGGGTGACGTGATCGGTTATGTCGGTTCAACGGGCCGTTCGACCGGGGCACACCTCCACTACGAAGTGCGTATTGCAGGTGATGCCGTGAACCCGCTGCCCTACATGCAAGCGGCTGCCCCCGGCGCGGTAACCGAAACTATACTGGCCCGCAACGAGGTGGCGCCGCGCTGACATCAAACAGTCTTCGGGTTGTCTCGGAAAAGATGGTGCAAAGGCGGCGGCAACGCCGCCTTTTTCTTTTGCCGACCATTTTTCTTGCAGCGTCCATTTCTTTGCCCCGGGGCGCGCAGCGCGTGACGAATCCCGTTGCGCGATTTAATCGAACGGTTAAACTCTCGGAAAACGCAGGCCGCTTGATCGGCCTGCCATGGAGAGGATGCGCATGCACTACCACCCCAGTTTCCACGCACTGACGCACCCGGAAAAGCCTGCCGTGATCATGACCGGCAGTGGTGAAGTCCTCACGTACGGTGAGCTTGAGAGCCAGAGCAACCGCTTTGCCCAGCTGCTGCGCGCCCAGGGAATCGGCATCGGCGATACCATCGCGCTGTGCTTCGAGAACCATCCCGCGTTCTTTTCGCTGTGCTGGGGCGCCCAGCGTGCGGGCATCGTCTATGTCGCGATTTCCAGCCGCCTCACGCCGCCGGAAGTCGCCTATATCGCGCGCGACAGCGGCGCAAAGCTGCTCGTCGGGCTGGCGACTCTTGCCTCCGTGCTGGATATGGTGGCTGCGGAAGTGCCAGAGGTACCCCAACTTCGCCTCGGCGGCGGCGGAGAACGCGATCTAGCAGCCGCGCTGGCCGCCATGCCTGCCCAGCCGATCGCCGACGAGCGGGCGGGCTGCGACATGCTCTATTCTTCTGGCACCACGGGCAAGCCTAAAGGCGTGCGGGTGCCACTGCCGGAAGACCCCGCGATCGGCGCCGCCAATTTTATGATTGCGCTGTCCAAGGGACCTTTTGCGATCAGTGGCGACGGAGTCTACCTGTCACCTGCCCCGCTTTACCACGCCGCACCATTGCGCTGGTCCATGAACATGCATCGCCTTGGCGGCACCGTGATCTGCATGGAGAAGTTTGACGCGGAGAAGGCGCTGCAGGCAATCGAGCAATACCGGGTGACCGCCAGCCAATGGGTGCCAACCCATTTCGTCCGCATGCTCAAGTTGCCGGAAGAAGTGCGTACCCGGTATGATCTCTCGTCCCTGCGCAGCGCAATACATGCCGCAGCGCCCTGTCCCGTTCCGGTCAAGCAGGCGATGATCGATTGGTGGGGGCCAGTGCTCAACGAATACTACGCAGGCACCGAGGGCAACGGCTTCACCTTCATTTCCAGCCCGGAGTGGTTGCAGCGCCCCGGCTCGGTTGGCCGCTCGCTGCTCGGCACGATCCGCATCTGCGACGAAAATGGCGATGAAGTGCCGCGCGGTACCGAAGGCCAGGTGTTCTTCGAAGGCGGCAATCCGTTCGCCTATCACAACGATCCCGACAAGACCCGCGACGCCACCAACAAGCACGGCTGGACCAGCCTCGGCGATGTCGGCTGGGAGGATGACGAAGGCTACCTCTTCCTCACTGACCGCAAGAGTTTCATGATCATTTCGGGCGGGGTGAACATCTACCCGCAAGAGATCGAAAACCTGCTCGTCACCCACCCTAAGGTGGCCGACGTGGCCGTGATTGGCGCACCTGATCCCGATATGGGCGAGCGCGTGGTCGCCGTGGTCCAGCCGGCAGACTTTGCCGAAGCCGGCACGGCGCTTGCCGAAGAGCTGACGGCCTGGCTCGCCCCGCAGCTGAGCCGCGTGAAGCTGCCGCGCCAGATCGACTTCCGCGCCGAGCTGCCGCGCGAGCCCACGGGCAAGCTGTTCAAGCGCCTGCTGCGCGATGAATACAAGGCTGCCGCCGCCAGCGCCTGACTTTGAATTTCAAGGACATTCCCATGGCCAGCACCACGGCAAGCATCGTTCCCGACGAGATCGGCCGCGCCTGCATCGATCCCGTCGCCTATGCGGACTGGGACCCGTTGCTCGATCAATTCGATGCCCTGCGCGCCGCGGGCCTGCAGGTCGGCAAGGTGATTTCGTCTGCCGATCTGCACGAACCGTTCTGGTTGGTAAGCGGGTACAATGAGGTCATGGCGGCGAGCAAGGACAACGTTACTTTCCTCAACCATCCGAAGTCGACCGTGTTCACGCTGCGCAGCACAGAAGCGCTGGCCCGCGCGATCACCGGCGGCAGCCCGCATCTGGTGCAGTCACTGGTGCAACTTGATGCGCCGCTGCATCCCAAGCTGCGCAGACTGACGCAGGAATGGTTCATGCCCAAGAACCTTCGTACCATCGAGGCGCGCACCCGCGCGATTGCCGAAGCCACTGTCGAACGCCTGCTGGCAGCGGGCGGTGAAGGGGATTTCACCAAGCTGGTCTCATCGCCCTATCCGCTTCATGTCGTGATGCAGATCCTCGGCGTGCCCGAGACAGACGAGCAGCGCATGCTGGTCCTGACCCAGCAGAT
>CANEVG010000074.1 GCA_947442095.1 Sphingomonadaceae bacterium | reverse complement strand
CCTCGAGGTCGATCTCGCTCCAATCCATCTCGGCGACCTCCTGCCGACGCTGCATCGTCAGGATCAGCAGCCGCACATAGGGTCCCCATGGCCAACCGACATGCTCGCAGGCATTCCACAGGCAGACGATTTCTTCGTGGCCTAGGACCCGCCGCCGCGATGCAACAGCCTTGGGAGCCTTCATGCCTGCCAGCGGCGAGACCTGGATGTCCTCGCGGTCGACCGCCCAGTTGAACAGTTTGCGCAGCAACGAATGGACTGCCTTCCGCTGGCCAGGCCGGTCGGCATAGTCGTCCATCAGCTTGACCATGTCGCTCCGTTTCAGTGCCGACAGAGGCCGCTTACCCCACCGCGGCTTGGCAATGTTCTCCAAGATCCGCATGGCTTCTGGCCAGGTGTCGGGCCAGTTCGCTTGCAGGTACAGGTCGACGAACAGGTCACAGTAGGCCGAGAAGTTGAGCGCCTTCTCGCGGCGCTTCAATTCGCGTTGCTGTTCGACCGGGTCGATGCCCTGCCGGACCAGCATGAGCAGGCGCTCGGCCTCGCGGCGCGCTGTCTGCGTTGTCCATGGGCTCCCGTGGATGCCGATGGTCTTGCGCCGCGCTGGGCCACCCTCAACCCGGTACTGCAGCACATAGCTCTTGACGCCGCGCGGTGTGACCCGCAATCCAAAGCCTCTGAGGCCGGTGTCCCAAGTGTAAACATCGCCCGACGCGCTGGGCTTGGCAGCCTCGATTGTTCGCAAGGTGATCGACTGACTGGGCATGGTTTTCACGCTCCCACGTAATCGCCACGTAATCATTTGCGGGAAAGCCGTGGCGTAGGTTAAGGTAATCCACGGCAGAATTAATCCAACCGTTTCAAGCCTTTGAGCGTAGTTTGGCGTAGCATGGAGTGTGATTGGAAAGGCCCCGGAAGGCCCCTCTTAATCAGCGGGTCCTTGGTTCGAGCCCAAGTGCGTCCACCAAACTTCCTTTCTAAAACAGTCGCTGCAATTTGGATCTCGGTGCGACCGGGGCCTCTGACTTCGAAGCCTTCGTCACGCTATATCGCTTGTGCTAGAAATTGGCTGAACACGCCAGGTTCGTGAAGGGGAAGTGCCAGTGCTCAGACCGCAGCCAAGCCCGAATTCCGGACTGATCGGATTGAGCGTCGCCAACCCGAACGATCTATTCCATGCATTCGACCCCTCCCCAATGGTCGGCCGGGACCTCGACGACGAGGTTGAACAATACATTCTGGAAAGCGCGATCGAGGCGCCGCAGACCCAATATCAGCTCGTAATCCAAGCCCCGGAAGACAAGATCGGCCTTGCAGAAACCGCCCAGATACCGGACGCGATCAGGCAATATTTTCTCTACAAGCTTGAGGTCTACGAAAGGCACCTGCGCATCAGGATGCTCGACGGACGCAGGTCGCTCTTCACCGGACTTCTTTTTCTGGCGGCATGCTGGGGCCTGGGAATGGTGGCCACGAACCAGATCCCGGAACCCTTTGGAGATTTCTTCAGGGAGGGACTGCTGATCATCGGATGGGTTGCTAACTGGAAACCCATCGAATTTTTCCTTTACGACCGGCGCCCGATGGTCAGGCAGCGCAATGTTCTCAAGGCTCTGTCCGAAATGGCTATCTCGATGCGCCATGCAGACCTGAATACTCAAACTGATTCGGCGGCCCGGCCGCAAGAAAGATTGCGGTAGATCAAGGCTGCTTGCAAAGTGGATGATACCTACCGGGAGTGAGAGAGGCAAAATCCAACGATGACCGACATTCGCGACATCCTGCTTTTCATGGTCAGCTACCCTTACCGCACGCCTGGCTGGGCACTCGATGCCTCGCTGGCACTCGCCGAGCGGTTTGATGCGCGCCTTTCCGGGGTTCTGTGCCAGACGCATATTCCGGTGTTGGGGAACTGGCTTGCCGACACGCTCGTGCAGGCCAATGCGGTGAGAGCTGACGAGAACGTGCGGAGCCGCGAGGCTGCTACCGACCTCCTCAATGAATTCACGACATTGGTAGGAGCGGAACGGCGCGGCGAGCAATTCCTCGTCGAATACGGCCCGCTGGTCAATCCGATGGAGCCCGCGCGCATCGCCCGCACGCACGATCTGACAGTGGTGCCGGTCGAAACGAATGTCGAGTTTCAGGTCGCCGCAGAAGCGCTGGTTTTCGACTCTGGTCGCCCCGTACTACTGCTTCCCCGCCCGCGATCGGAAGGCCCCGCGTTTCAGGACATTATCATCGGCTGGGACGGCAGCCGCTCGGCGGCCCGCGGTCTGGCAGCGTCGCTGCCATTCTGCCGCGGTGCCCGTTCGGTCCGCCTCGTGGCGATCTCGGGCGACAAGCCCTTCGCATCGCAACACGTGCTTGAAGAAGCCCAACGTCATCTGGCGCTGCATGAGATCGCTGCCAGCGTCGAGGAAGTGGGGGCTACTGGGCGCGACGCCGGCAAGGCTCTCCTCGATCACTGCGGCAGCAGCGGCGCCGACTTGCTGATCATGGGGGCTTACGGGCATTCGAAAACCAGAGAATTCCTGCTTGGCGGTGCAACGCGTTCTATTCTGGATGACCCGCAATTGCCGGTCTTGCTGGCCCATTAGGCCGGCTCGCTGCGCGGACACCAGGTTGTCCAGAAGCAGCGGAAATTGGCTCTTGGAAGGATAACGCATGACAAGTCACGCTCCGCCTGTCCTCGTCGCAACGGACCTCGGTGCGAGGTCGGATCGCGCGGTCGATCGTGCCTGCCTCTTGGCTCAGGCGTGGGGCGCAACGTTGAAAGTCTTTCACGCAGTCGAACCGGGATCTTGGGCGGACAGAAACCCTGCTTTTGCGATTGGTGCGGTACGCGCGGTGCTGCCGGATCCATCTGCAGCCGCAGATATTCTGCTGGCCCATGAGCCCGCCCCACAGGCTATTGTCCGGTCCGCGCAGGAAACCGGCTGCGGGCTGATCGTTGCCGGGGTTGCACGGTTAAATCAGGTCGGCGACTTCCTGATCGGGACGACGGTTGATCATGCTGTCCGAAACGCCGCAGTGCCAGTCCTTGTGGTTAAGCAGCGCGTGCACGGAGCCTATCGCTCGCTTCTGGTCACAACGGACTTTTCAAGTTGTTCACGCCTTGCTCTGACGACGGCGGCTAACATGTTTCCAGACGCCGCCCTGCATGTCCTGCATGTCTACGATGTCCCCCTCGACGGTTGGCCAGGATCGAACGGTAAACGTCCGGACCTGGAAGAGCAGGCGCAGCGCGAACTCGAAGCATTTGTTGATCACCCGGACTTTTCGCAGACCATGCGGAGCAGGATCTCAATCCACCTTGGGCACGGCGTTATGGATAATGTCGTCGAACAGACCGCCCGGGAAGTACACTCTGATCTTCTCGTGCTAGGGACACACGGCAAGACCGGTTTTCTCGATTTCATCGTTGGCAGCAGGGCCGAATCCCTACTGTTCTGGAGCCGGACCGACACTCTAATGGTTCGCGAGGCACCGTAATCGCGATTGCTTTGACGTAGGCAGGAGGAGGCGACGTACGCCTCCCCCTGCCTACGAGTGATCAGAATTTGACGCGCGCCGTGGCGCGTGAAGCTCGGCAGACGCGTTGTCGTCGGCGAGGTGCGGATCGCGGCAAACTGGCTCGACTGATGAACTACACCCAGGCCAACGCCGACGCTGTGACTGATATCTTAGCGAAGAGAATTGCGACCGATGGGGACCCAGCAATCTTCACGGCGCGATGGCTCATGTTCGCTCTGGGCACTCAGATTCCCAAACCTGACAATCCGCAATCAACCCATCAGCGATCAGACGGGCCGTGACGGGGCAATCCCGAAAGAAGAACAGCGTCTTTTTTCGGAAATAGACGTTCATGATGGCCGTGGTGAACGACCGGCTCTGCGAAGGGTTTCGGGCGCTTGCGTACGAAAGCCTCCAGTGCAGGAACCCGACACCCAGCTTTTGCCCAACCGGCTTCATACCGCGACTGCAACTGGGCCGGCAGGAGAATTTCAGCTTCTAGCCAGCAATCCACTGAAGCCGCCCGGCAGCTTTCAATAATTACGGCAAGGGCGCTGTGCGTCGTGGAATTGGTGGGGAGCGGTCATTCCGGTTTGCCCGTAACAGTTGTTCCAACGAAGAATCGCAGGCGTTACATAGGACAGCATGGCCCAGTTATCCCTCCTATTACTATCTATCTTGCCGCTGGTTGCCCGTAAGCGTGGCTTGAAGGCCGCGGCCGAAGCTGCCTCTGCGATGGGTTGCTCGTTAGTCCGGCGCCAGTCCTAGGGCATGAGCTCCAAGCGTGCGTGCGGCATAAGGACGGGTCTGGACGGCGTTTGGCGCTTGCCTGTTCATGCTTTGCGCGACAGGATCGTTTAGCCTTAATCTTGAAGGAGCCTGTGCCGATGAAAGCCAAGCATCTTCTGCTGTTTGCGACCACGGCGTTGATTGGCAGCCGCGCGGTGGATTCTGCGCCCCCGCCGCCTTCGCTGCAGCTCCAAGTCCCAATCGCCTGCGAGATTGGTCGGAACTGCGAGATACAGAATTATGTCGATCGCGATCCGGGCTCGGCGGTGACTGATTATGCGTGTGCCAGCCGAACATATGAAGCGCACAACGGCATCGATTTTCGTATTCCCGATATGGCCAGCCAGCGCGCAGCGGTTGCCGTTCTCGCCGCCGCCCCCGGCACCGTCGTCAGCATCCGCGATGCAATGGACGATATTTCGGTAAAGACGATTGGCATCGCTGCGGTGAAGGGGCGCGAATGCGGCAATGGCGTGGTGGTCGATCACGGTGCCGGGTGGGAAAGCCAATATTGCCACATGGCGCGGGGCAGCATTTCGGTGCAGGCGGGTGATGCGGTGCGTGCTGGACAGCCTCTTGGCCGGGTTGGCCTTTCGGGCTTTACCGAGTATCCGCATCTGCACCTGACCGTCCGCAAGGGTGGCCGTGTGGTCGATCCTTTTGATCCGGACCCTGCTGATCATGGCTGCAAGGTAAAGGGCGACCTTTGGAGCCCGGCTGCGCGCAAGGCGCTGGTCTACAAGCGCGGCGTCGTGCTCAACATTGGCCTCACGGTGCAGGCCATCACCGCCGACCAGCTCGAGGACGGTCGACTGCCGGCCGCCTCCACGGCGTCGCCAGCGTTGGTGGCTTACGTTCGCGTGATCGGGCTTGAACGAGGCGACAAGCAGTTACTTGAACTATGGACGCCCGACGGCACGGTACTGGCATCAAATTCGATCCCGGCGCTCGACCGGGCCAAGGCGCAATGGTTTACGTTTGCCGGCAAGAAGCGTTCCGGCGCTAATTGGCCGGCGGGCGATTATGCCATCACGTACACGCTGATGCGTGCCAATGCGGTGGTGGCTAGCAAGCGCCTCACCGTGAAGATCTGAGAATGATCGCCGGTTCTGCACCAATGTCGCGCTGACCCGTCAACGCCAGGCTTGCCGCCAATCTCCTGCCAGTATTCTTGCCAGTTGTGACAGCGCCATCTTTCTGGCTGCATGGTGTTTACAAGGCAGCGCGCGCACTTCCCGCGAAAGCGAACCGAGCGAGTGAAGATGGCGAGAAATAGTTCTGTTACCGTCTGGGAATGACCGCCATCGGGACCCACGGTGCTACCTCATTTATGGCAGCAACTGGGCGATCACAGCAGTTCCTGTCATGACCGGGATTGGGTGGATTTACGACGGTCGGCTTTTGGTCGGGTGCGGCTGGTGCGCCATCGGCGGCTCATGGGACGAAGCTGCCGTTCTCGCTAAACGTGTAAACCGGCAGGTCTTTTGGGAACACCCGATACGCAACGTTATCCGGACAGGCCACGTACACGCTGTGCCCTGCTCCTACCGGAACTCCAACTCAGGGAAGCCGGCCGCCGCCGACTGGTCGAGCGCGTCGTAGTAGAAGTTCGCGCCACCGAAGTAGATCAGCACCCGTGCGCCCTTGTCGGCTCGGTTGGCGCCCATCATCCACGAATTGACCTTGTCGCCCTGCGCCATTAGCGTCTGCGCATGGATCGCGGCGGTCTGCTCGGTCCAGGCGGCTTCAGCCTCGGCCTTGGGCCAGAACGTTGAGTAGCCCTCGTGCTCCATCTTGCGGATGCAGGCAGTGATCCAGATCGCGTTCTGCTCGATTGAGGTCGGCAGGTTGGCAAACGGCGCCTGCGGGCCGGTGACGATGAACATGTTGGGGAAGTCCGCAACGCAGACCCCCATGATGCTGCCTGAAACCGAACCCCACTTCTCGTTCAGCGTCTCGCCGCTCGCTCCGATGATTGGGAACGCTTCCAGCGCGCCGGTATAGGCTTTGAAGCCAGTGGCGAGCACGATGATGTCGAATTCATAGTCCTTCTGCGTGGTACGCACGCCGGTCTCGATCACCTCGACCAGAGGCTCGCGCTCCTTGATGTCGACAAGATGCACGTTGTCGCGGTTGAACGCCTCAAGATAGCCGTGGTCGAGCGGCGGACGCTTGGCGAAGAGCGGATAGTCGTCGAACGTCGGGCACAGCAGTTCAGCCAACTCAGGATCGTTAACCCGCGCCTTCATCTTGCTCGTTATGAAATCACCGGCAAGCTTGTTAGCCTCCGGGCTCGCGAGCAGATCGTCGAAGGTCTCGAACACCCAGCGGAAGCTGCCGTTCCAGTTTTCCTCGAAGATGCGCTGGCGTTCCTCGGGCGGCGTGTCGAGCACATTGCGGCCCACTGGACTATCGAACGCCATGCCGAACACGTGGTTGCGGCACTTGGCCACGATCGCGTCGTAGTTGTCCTTGATGTCCTTGTCCCATTCCGGCGTCATAGGGCGCTGCATCGCGGGCAGAATGTAGTTCGGCGTGCGCTGGAACACGGTCACATCGCCCGCCGTCTTGGCCAGTTCGGGCACCATCTGGACCGAGGTCGCACCCGCCCCAATCACGCCGACGCGCTTGCCGGCGTAGTCCAGCCCTTCGGGCCAGCGCGAGGAATGGAACATCGGCCCCTTGAACGTCTCGAGACCCTTGAGTGCGGGGATCTCGGGCTGCGAAATCATGCCCATGCCGCTGATGAAGTATTTGCAGGTAAAGCTCTCACCCGTGCCAGTGGTCACCTGCCACAAGCCCTTGTCGGCCAGATAGCGCGCCTCGGTGATCTCGGTGTTCAGCTGGATGTGGGGCATCATGTCGCACTTGTCGACGACGTAGCGCATATAGGCCTGCGTCTCGGCGCGGCCCGGATAACGCTGGGTCCATGTCCACTCCTGCAGGATTTCCTTCGAGAATGTCAGGCAGTAGTAGTAGCTCTCGCTGTCGGTCGCCGCGCCCGGATAGCGGTTCCAAGCCCAAGTGCCGCCAACGTCAGACGCCCGGTCGAACACGCGGATCGAAAGCCCCGCCTCGCGCAAGTAGTGGATGAGGGCGATACCGGCAAAACCGGCGCCAATCCCGATGGCATCGAAGTCGGGCCTGGTGGAACCGGTAGTCGCAGCAGCCGCGCCTTCCTGCGGGGAGATGGTGGTGGTGGTCATCGGTCATCCTCTCGTGGCGGCTGATGTTCATAGCCGCGATCTTTTTTCAACGACTTGGCTTGCTCTTCTGCGGTGTCAGTAGAGCGTGTCCATGCAAGCCCTCGAATAGGGCACCATCTGATCGACCGCGCCGCTGCGCAGTTTCTGCAGCCAGTTCGGATCGGCCAGCAGCGCACGGCCCACCGCCACGAGGTCGAAATCGCCGCGCGCGAAGCGCCGTTCCAGTTCGCCCAGTGACTTGAGCGTTGGTACGGATTCGCCCGCGACAAAGTCTTCCATCAGATCGCGGTCGAGCCCGACCGAACCCACGGTGATCGTCGGTTTGGCGGTGATGTGTTTGGTCCACCCGGCAAGGTTGCGGTCGTCCTCTTCGGGGAAGGCGGCTTCCCAGAAGCGGCGTTCGGAGCAGTGAAAGATATCCACCCCGGCTTCGGACAGCGGGCCGACCCAGCGTTCCAGCTCGGCCGGATCGTTCGCGATCTTCGCATCGTACTGGTAGGTCTTCCACTGCGAGATGCGGAAGATGATCGTGAAGTCGGGCCCCACGGCCTCGCGCACCGCAGCCACGCAATCGGCGGCAAAGCGCCCGCGCTGGGCAATGTCATCGCCGCCATAGCGGTCATCGCGCTTGTTGGTGGCCTGCCAGAAGAACTGGTCGAACAGGTAGCCGTGCGCGCCGTGCATCTCGATGGCATCGCAGCCGATCCGCTGGGCTTCGACCGCGCCGCGCGCGAACGAGGCGATCACTTCGTCGATATCCACCGTGGTCATCACTCGGCCGCCCGGGATGTCCGGCCCGACAAGGCCGGAGGGGCTTTCCAGCGGGGGATGCGGCGAATCCGGAAAGTTGAAATCCTCGCAGCCGCCAACATGCCAGAGCTGCGGGATCATTGCCCCGCCCGCGCGGTGGACATCGGCGGTAGCGCGCGCCCAGGCGGCGAGACCTTCCTCTCCATGGAAGCTCGGCACTGTATCGGCCGCAACTGAACCGGGCCGATCAACTGCCACGCCTTCAGTAATCACGGCGGCCACACCGCCTTCGATGCGGCGGCGGTAATAGTCTGCCGATCCCTGCGTCAGGATTCCGCCCGGCGCGAAATAACGCGACATCGGTGCCATCAGGAAGCGGTTGGCAAGGTGCAGCGACTTGCAGTCGAACGGGGTGAAAAACTGATCCAGTGAAGTCATTGTCGTCGTCCCGCCTCGGGTCAGAGCTTGGCCAGAAAATCGCGCAGCGCGCTATTGTATGCCTCGGCGTCCTCAATGAACGGCGCGTGCCCGCAGCCCTCGATCAGCGCGAGCGTGCCGTGGGGAGCCATGTCCGCCGCCGCCTTGCCCACGCCCGGATCGAGAATCGCATCCGCGCCGCCAACAATCGAAAGCAGCGGCACCGGCAGTGCCTTCAGCGCCTCGCGCTGGTCCACGCGGCCCAGATCCATAAGGGATTCTATCACCCCCGGGCCGCTGTCGATGAACGCGGTCCACATCCAGTTGACCATGTCCTCGCTGACGGGAAGCGCACAGACGCCGCTGGCAAGGCCACGGAAGAAGGCTGCGCGGTCACCGCCGAGCGCAGCCTTGGTCGCTTCCAGCGAACCCGGCTCGCCGCCATGCGGGAAATCATCGGAGCGGATGAAGCGCGGCGCCGCGCCGCAAGTCAGGACAACGCCCGCGCAGGCGCTGCCCAGCAGCCCCGCCGCTTCCACTGCCACCGCGCCGCCCAGAGACCAGCCGTTGAGCACGACCGGCTTGTCGGTACAGTGGCGCACGATACCCGCCACATCGCCCGCGATCGCCGCAATCGAAACATCATCGAAATCCCGGTCGGACTGCCCGCAGCCCCGGTGATCAACCACAATCACCGCATGCCCAGCCGTCTTCAGCACTTCGACCGTGCCCGCCCAGAGCCGGCCCGACATGGCCCAGCCATGGATGAGCACAACCGGGATTCCAGCCCCGCGATGGTGTTCAAAATAGACCGAGCGGCCATCGCCGCAATCGAACCGCGCCATCGTTTCTCTCCTTTGCCCCCCGCCCGCTATTGCGGTGCGGCCAGCGTGATGCCCGTCAGCGGGCTAAAGTGTTGCATCGTCACCTTGCGGCGCGCGATCTTCCACACGCCGCCCCGCCGTTCGAAGCGGTCGTGATAGGTTGCCGCCACGGTCTGCGCCTGGCCTTCGATGCTGTTGCCAATGCAATAGACATCGCAGATGCCATCGATCACGTCAGCGCTCACCGGAGCCACACGCAAATTGGTGGTGTAGTGGGTCGATTCCTTCCATGCTGGCCAGAGAATATCCTCCACCGCATGGACCACCCCCTCGTGCCCGACGAAATCGCCGAACGGCGGGCCGATTTCCCACACTGCATCGGGCCACCAAATTGCGAGGAACCGGCCCATATCGCGCTTGTCAAAGCCGAGGCAGTAGTCGGACGCCAGGTCCTGCAGAGCGAGACGGGTTTCGAGAAAATCGACCCGCTGTTCAAGTGACTGAGGCATTACACGGCATCCTCTTCCAGAAAGGGTGCAAACTTCGCCTCCGCGGCCGCGCGCGTATGGGGAACGAAGTAGGTGGGCCACTGGCCAGGCGCCGGATCGACGCGGCGCAGGATATCCTTGGCGACCGAGACTTTGTGGACTTCGGTCGGCCCGTCGACGATCCCCATTTCCGGCACGTATTGCCACATGTCCATGAGCGGGGTCTCGTTCGACATGCCGAGCGAGCCATGGATATGGAGCGCGCGGTAGACCACATCGCGCAGCACACCGGGCATCGCCGCCTTGATCGCCGAAATCTCGCGGCGCACGCGGTGGGTATAGCCTTTGTCCTGATCCAGCAGCCACGCGGCATAGAGCACGTGGAGGCGGAACTGGGTGATCTGGGTGTAGCTGTCGGCGATCCGCTCCTGCACCATCTGCTTGTCGGCCAGCCGCTCACCCTTGGTAACGCGGGAAACTGCACGCTCGCACATCATGTCGAGCGCCTTGTTGAGCATGCCCACAGTGCGCATGGCATGGTGGATGCGCCCGCCGCCGAGGCGTGACTGTGCGACATGGAAGCCTCCGCCCACCGTGCCCAGCGTGTTGGCCAGCGGCACGCGGCATTGGTTAAAGCGCAAATAGCCGTGAACCCCGCTGCCGATCTCGTCCTTGGGGCCAACTGCGGTGTTGCGGACGATCTCGAGCCCGGGGGCATCGCGCGGCACGATAATCGTGCTGGAACCTGCGTGCACCGCCACATCGGCATCGGTGATGCACATGACGATGAGGAACTCAGACATGTCAGCGTGGCTGGCGAACCATTTCTCGCCCTCGATCACCCAGTCATCGCCATCGGCCCGCGCGCGGCATTCAAACTGCCCCGGATCGGCGCCGGCCTGCGGCTCGGTCATCGAGAAGCACGAGACGATCTCGCCGTCGAGCAGCGGTTGGAGATAGCGGGCCTTTTGCTCATCAGTGCCGAAACGGGCGAGGATCTCGGCATTGCCGGTATCGGGTGCCTGCGTGCCGAACACGGTGGGTGCAAAGCGGCTGCGCCCAAGAATCTCGTTCATCAGGCCAAGATGGAGCTGGCCATAGCCCTGCCCGCCAAGCTCAGGCCCCAGATGGCAAGCCCACAGCCCCTTGTCCTTTACCACCTGCTGCAGCGGCTTCATGATGCGGCGCGCCTTCGAACGCGGATCGAACGGATCGCCCGGCCCCCGGAACACAAGGTCCATAGGCTCGATCTCGCGCTTCACGAAGTCGCGCATCCAATCGAGCTTCTCCGCAAACTCCGGCTCAGTCGAAAAATCCCACGCCATCAGTTAAATGCTCACCTTTTTAGCAACCTGCATACCAGCCACCATCGACCCACAATTCCGCGCCCGTGATGTAACGCGCCTCGTCCGAGGCAAAGAAAAGCGAGGCATGGGCGACGTCCATAGGCTCACCCACTTCGCCCATAGGGATCGACGCCTTGATCGCAGCATCCTGTTCAGGCGTAATGTCGCCCAAGATCGGCGTGCGGATCTGGCCGGGGAAAATCGTGTTGACACGCACGCCCTGCTTCACGAACTCGAGCGCGGCGCCCTTGCCCATGACGCGCACCGCTGCCTTGGAGGCGTGGTAGCTGATCGCGCCGGGGCTGCCGATCAGACCGTACAGCGATGAAATGTTGACGATGGAAGCTTTGCCAGCCTTCACCAGTTCGGGCGCGGCAGCCTTCATGCCATAAAACACACCGGTCTGGTTGACCGCGACCATCTTG
>CANEVG010000073.1 GCA_947442095.1 Sphingomonadaceae bacterium | reverse complement strand
TGTCGAGCCCAGCCACTGGCCCATCAGATCGAAGCCTTTGTCGAGTTCGCCCAGCAGGCTGGAGGCGGGCACGCGGCAATCCTCGAAGATCAGCTCGCATTGGTGATAGCCGCGGTGCGAGACGCATTTTGGCCCGCGCCGCCGAGTGAGGCCGGGCGTGTCGAAGTCAACAAGGAAGCAGCTTATGGTTTTCTTGCCGCCAGCTTCACCCGTTGCGGCGCACAGGATCACGAAATCGGCGACATCGGCATGGCTGATGAAATGCTTGGAACCGTTGATCACGAAGTCGTCACCATCCCGGCGCGCGAACGTGCGCATGGACCTGACGTCCGATCCGGCATCGGGTTCGGTCATGGCAAGGCAATCATGCCGCTCGCCCCGGATCGTGGGGAGCAGATAGTCCTCGATCTGGCTACCCTCGCACCCGCGCAGGATATTGCTCGGCCGCGCGATCATCATCTGCAGGCCATAGCTGGCGCGGCCGAGTTCGCGCTCCATCAGCGTGGTGTCGAAGGTGCCGAGCCCGCCGCCACCGAGGTCTGCCGGCATGTTGACCGCATAGAGCCCCAGCGCCTGCGATTTGGCGCGGATTTCGGCGGCCAGCTCGTCCGGCACGCTGTCGGTCTCTTCGACCATTTTCTCGTGCGGATAGAGCTCGGCCTCGACAAAGCGCCGCACGGTTTCAACCAGCATCTGCTGCTCGGAGGAGAGTTCGAATTGCATCAGCGTATTTTCCGTTGAATGGCGATGTTGCGTCCGGCCTGTGCAGGGCGGGGAAGATCGGCGTGGGCGGCGAGCACGGCCTGCACGCGCGCATGAAGCTCTGGTGCCATCGAGGTACTGCGCCCGGCGGCCATATCGACATGCACCAGCATCTGCTCGCCGGTTGCCAGCAATGCGCCGGTTTCGGCATTGTGCATCATGTGGAAGATATGGAGCCGCTTCTCATCCGCATCAAGCAGCTGGAGCGAAAGATCGAGCCGGTCGCCCAGATGCGCTTCGGCCAGATTGAAGATCATCGTCTGCACGGTGAACAGCGAATGCCCGCCTGAGCGGTAGGCCTCGTCGATTCCGATCAGGCGAAAGAATGCGTCAGACTGGTCGCCGAACACCAGCAGGTAGCAAGATTCGCTCATATGCCCGTTGTAATCGACCCAATCGCGCGGGACGGTGGGGCTGATCAAGTGCAGCGGCGCGGCAATCGGCTCGCCCGGCTGAAGTGGCCGCGCGGCAACGCCTTCGAGCGGCGTGCGCAGTCCGTGTCCAGCTTGCTCAAGATCGCGCTCCGGTGTCATGTTCGATCCTTGCTAACAAGGCGCCGGTGAAACGATAAAGCGCCCGCCATGGCAACGGCTATCCGAAACTCTAATGCATCGCATCATGGCAGTTTAGAACGCGCGGTCTGCCATGCGCAGACGCCCAGCGTTTCGCCCGCCCCAAGCCCGGCCGGATTGACCAGACCCGCCTTGAGCTGTGCCTTGCCGCTCCGGCACACCAGCGTGCGATCACCATCGCCCGCAACATCGAGCAGCAGCTGGTCCCAGTGGCGATACTGCACATCGTGGCCCTCGCCGGGATAGCGTCGGAACGTAACCTTGCCCGCCACTTTGCCCGCCCAGAATTCACCTTGCGCCGGAGGCACGAGCTTGTCTGCCTCGCCGTAGTAGAAGAACGCAGGCGCGGGGAAAGCCGAGACCGGCGCGGGCGCATCGCAGAAGCCTTTGTATTCGCGCGCCACGCCGCGCGCATCGCCGCGCTGTCCGGCGATGAAGTAGGCGTGCGCGCCTTCGTCTGCCGCACGGTCGACGAAGCCGGGAACTTTCGCGGCGACGCCGCCTTCAGGCATGGCCCAGAACACGCGCGGCGCGCCGACTTGCTGGGCCAGACCGGCCTCAAGCTCTGCTGGATCGGCGGTGCAGATGGGATTGCCGGCCGGAGCCGCGGCGATGGCTGCGAGCATGTGCCACGATGTCACCCGCTGCGGCATCGCAGCGGCAATATGCCCGGCATAGGCTCCGCCGCCCGAGATCGCGACGAGCGCGAAACGCTGGATGCCGAGGCGATCGAGGACTTGCGAGACCTCGCTGGTATAGTCCGCGAAAGTCCACGCCGGATCAAAGGCGGTATCGCCAAGGCCATTGCGCTCGACGGCCACGATCCTCACCTTGAGCCGCCGCCGCAGCGTATTGAGAAACGCGACCAGTTCGGGCGCGCGGGCGCTGGTGCCGACGCCGCCGATGAACAGCATCGGCTGCCAGCCTGCCTCGCCAGTGTCGGTGAAGTGCACGGTGCGGCCCGCGCGGTTCTGCACGCTTTGCAGCGGGGTTCCGATGGTGTCGAAGTGATCGGGGAAGGCGATGGGTTGGGCCGGTGCGGGCCCCGCACCGGCCAGCAACACCAGCGCCAGAAGGAGCCGGATCATCGCATAGGCTCCGTTTCCAGATTGCTGTCCAGCCGAGCGATTTGCTCCAGTTCGGCGGCGAGATCGAGATCGCGGCACAGCCACAGATAGACCGCTGCTGCCACTGGCAGGCCTATCAGCATCGAGATATCCGCTCCGCCCAGCGCGGCGGCAATGGGGCCGATGTATAGCCCGGTCTTGAACGCGGGGATCATGGCGATGAAGCCGATGCCGTAGGCCGTGAGACCGCGCCAGTTCCAGCGGCCATAGAGCCCGTCCGCCATGAACATCGCGCGGATCGAATAGTGGCCTTTGCGGACAAAGAAGAAGTCCGCGAGATTGATCGCGGTCCACGGCGTGAACAGGTAGAGCAGCACGCCGATAAACGCCTCGAATCCATGCAGCACATTGCCGTCGACCACGAGTGACAAGGAGAGCGAGGCGGCGAAGACCACCGCCAGCGCGGCCATGCGCGGGGCCACGCCCAGCCGGATCGGGCGCAGGCTGTCGATCACGCTCAGCAGGGTGAGCGACGCGCCATAAAGATTAAGCGAGGTAATGGTGATCAGCCCGCCAAAGCTGCTTATCATCAGGATCAGCCCAAACTCGCTGAAGCCCAGCCCGCTGAAAATCGCGTCGGCGCTGCGGCGAAGCGCCACGACGATATCGGGATCGGTAAATGCCGCGGCGCCGACGGCTCCCACCAGCATCATCCACGCCCCGCCGATCATCGCGCCGCAGAACGTCCAGGCGAACGAGGACGCGATCCCCACTTCGCGCGGCAGATAACGCGAATAGTCCGAGACATAGATCGACCAGCTGAGCTGGTAGCCGGCCGCAGCGAAGAACTGGGCGATGAACAGCGTGGGCAGGAACGGGCCGGGGCGGAACAGCGTGGCAAGATCGGCGGTGGCCAGAAATCCTGCGGTATAGACTGCGAGCACCGCCAGCATGAGATAGGCGAGCACGCGCTGCGCCTTGTGGATCAGATCATAGCCGGCCGCGGCTAGGATCACCGCAACAAGCGCGAAGGACACGATCGAGATTCCCCGCGGCAAACCGGCGAGCTCCTTCAGCGTGCTGGCTGCCAGTGACTGGTTGAGCGCGTTGAACCCGATGTAGGAGAAGAGCGCCACGAACCAGACCAGCAGCGCGCCGATATAGCCGAACTGCGGGCGCGACTGGATCATTTGCGGCAGGCCAAGGTGCGGCCCTTGCGTGCAGTGCAGCGCCATGAGCACCGTGCCAAGCGCGCAGCCCCCGATCACCGCAAGGCTCGACCAGAAAAGGTCGAGCCCGCCCACCACGCTGATGGCGCCTGTCGCAAGCGTGGCGAGATGCGCATCCCCCATGAACCAGAGCGGCCACAGATCGCGCACTTTGCCGTGCCGTTCGGCGAGCGGAATGTAGTCGATCGAGCGGGTTTCAATCACGGCCATGCGGTAATGCTCTTCCTTTTCCTCTTCCGTTCAGCCCGGCATCCGGATTTGGCGGCCCGTGCCATCGGGCGGCGGCAGCTGCGCCTGCCCTGCTACGAGCGCCAGCGCCGCATCCTGCATCGCCTGGGGGGCGGGGGCCGATTTCTCGGCCTTGGCATCGACATGGACCAGCATGTGTTCGGCAGTGGCGATCACTGCATTCTGTTTCAGGCTGACCATTTCGTGGAACAGATGCAGGCGCTTGGCGTCCGCTGCCAGCACGCGCGTGCGCACCTCGACCGGCTCGCCCAGCCGCGCCTGGCCGAGATGGCGGATATGCGTTTCGACCGTGTACCAGGAATGGCCTCCCGCGACATACTCCGCGCCGGCGCCGATTTTCGCCAAGACCACATCGGTGCCATCGCCGAACAGCTTGAGATAGGCCCATTCGGTGAGATGCTTGTTGTAGTCGATCCACTCGGGCTGGACCGGGGTCGAAATCGTCAGCACACGACCATCTGTCAGCACCGAACCAACCGCCGGAGCCCCGCCGCCCAGGCGCTGCCGGTGCGCTCGCGCCACTGCGCCCGCAGCGAAGTCGTGGCGCTCCAGCGCATGGGTCAGATCGACAAGGCAATCGTCGCGCAGCTTCTCGTAGGTGCGCAGATCGAGCCCACCCGCCTGCTCGTCGCTCTGGCGCGTGATCGTCTCGATCAGCTCGTCGGTCAGCTTGGGGCCGATGAGCTTGGTCCAAGGCCATTCCATCGAGGGGCCGAACTGGTGGAGGAAATGCCGCATCCCCTCCTCGCCGCCCGCCAGGCGGTAAACGAGGAACGTGCCCATGAACGACCAGCGCATCCCTGCGCCAAAGCGGATCGCGTCGTCGATTTCCGAAGCCGTCGCGATGCCGTCGTTGATCAGCCACAGCGCCTCGCGCCACACCGCTTCCATCAGGCGGTCGGCGATGAACCCGTCGATCTCCTTGCGGACATGGAGGACCTTCATGCCGATTTGCGTGTAGACGGCGGCGGCAATGTCCTTGGTCCGCTGGCTGGTGAGATCGCCGCCACAAACCTCGACCAGCGGCAAGATGTAGACCGGATTGAACGGGTGACCGACCACCAGCCGGTCGGGCCGTGCCATGCCGGCTTGCAGCTTGGTGGGGAGTAGCCCCGATGTCGACGAGCCGATCACCGCATGATCCGGCATCGCCGCATCCATTTCGGCGAGCAGCCGCACTTTCAGGTCCTCGCGTTCGGGCAGGCTTTCCTGAATGAAATCCGCGTCGCGCACCGCCTCGGCGATGCTGCCCGCGAAGGTCACGGTGCCTTCGGCGGGCAGGGCCTGCCCGAACAGCCGCGTCAATGCGCGGCGGGCGTTGCCGATGACTGCGGCAGTCTTGCGCTCCACTTCGGGATCGGGATCGTAGATCGCCACATCGATGCCGTTGAGCACGAAGCGCGCGGCCCATCCCGCGCCGATCACCCCGCCGCCCACAATCCCGACTTTCCTGATCTCCGCGCGGATATCCTGTGCCATTTCGCGTTGCCCCTCAGCGCTTCTTGAGCTTCAGCTTCGCGCGCACTTCGGCAGGCCCGAGAATGCGCGCGCCCATGCCGGTCAGGATCTGCACCGCGCGCTCGACCAGCTGGCCATTGCTCGCAAACTCGCCGCGCCCCAGATAGAGGTTGTCCTCCAGCCCGACGCGCACATTGCCCCCGGCAAGCGCCGCCATCGCCACGAACGGTAGCTGGCCCCGCCCGATGGAAAATCCGCTGAACACCGCACCAGGTGGCAGCTGGTGGACCATCGCCATTGTCGTCAGCGGATCATCCGGCGCGCCATAGGGAATGCCCATGCACAGCTGGATCATCACCGGATCATCAAGCAGCCCGTCGCGGATCAGCTCCTTCACGAACACAAGGTGTCCGGTGTCGAACACTTCGAGTTCGGGCCGTACGCCCAGCCGCTGCACTTCCGCAGCCATTGTGCGCAGCATGCCGGGCGTGTTGGTCATGACGTAATCGGCTTCGGCAAAGTTCATTGTGCCGCAATCGAGCGTGCAGATTTCGGGCAACAGTTGCTGCACATGGAGCAGTCGCTCCATTGGGCCGACCATGTCGGTGCCCGCCGCATCGAGCGGAAACGGGTTCTCGCCCGCGCCGAACACGATATCGCCGCCCATACCTGCGGTGAGGTTGATCACCACGTCCGTATCACTCGCCCGCACCCGCTCGACCACTTCGCGGTAGAGCGCCACATCGCGGCTGCCCTTGCCGGTGGCCGGATCGCGCACATGGATATGGGCAATTGCCGCGCCGGCCTTGGCGGCCTCGATCGCGGCATCGGCGATCTGCTGCGGCGTGACGGGCAGCGCAGGGTGCTTGTCCACCGTGTTGCCCGATCCGGTAACGGCACAGGTGATGAACGTTTCGAAATTCATGGCATATCCTCTTGATCTACCGATCAGCTTAGTTGGGGAATGGCGGATGAAAACGCAAAATGCGCCCAAAAAGCGCAAGGCTCATGGCGTCTTGCCAAAAACGTTTGGGGCGCCCTGGGTGTCCATATCGAGCGACAGGCTTTCGGTGTGGCCATCAATGGCCAGCGCCTGGCCCGAAATCCGCTGCCCGGCCGGCGAAGTGAGAAAGCGCACCATGCCGACGATATCGTCGTTCGTGGCAAAGGTCCTTAGCGAGGACTGCCGCTTGTACTCGGCCTCCACCTCCGCCACCGAAAGCCCTCGCGCGGCGGCGTCTGCAGCGATCACCCGGTCGATCCGCGGCCCTTCCACGCTTGCGGGGCACAAAGCGTTGGCGCGGATGCCTTCGGGGCCCAGTTCCATCGCCAGCGTCTTGGTCAGGCCGATGAGCGCCCACTTGCTAGCGACATAAGGCCCCCGCAGCGGACAGCCGAGCAGCCCAGCGTTCGAGCTCATCGTGATGATCGACGCGCCCGGAGCCTTGCGGCGGAGCAGCGGCACCGCGCGGCGGGTCATCAGGAACATGCCGTTGATATTGACGTCGATGGTCCGCCGCCAGTCCTCGACCGGCTGTTCCTCGAACCGCGCGGCCGGGCCGGAAATCCCTGCGTTGTTGACGAGGAGATCGAGGCCGGAAAGGCCTGCGCGCGCAAGGTCTGCTTCCACGGCACGGTAAAGCGCCTCGACCGCTTCGGCATCGCTGACATCGCAGGCAAAGGCCGCCAATTCCGGATCGGACTGCGCCAGCGCGGCGAGCGCGTTCTGATCCTGATCACACACATAGACCCGCCAACCGTCGGCGTTCAGACCCCGGGCGATGGCAAGGCCGATGCCGCTGGCGGCGGCCGAGATCAGGGCGGTCTGCGTGCGGGTCATGTCCGTTCGTTGGATTGCACCGGCACAGGCTTTGCGCAACCGTGCAGTGCCGACTTGATTGTGCACAGCCGGTCCGTAAGCTCTCAAGCGGGCTGGGGCCGGCGCCATGGTGGCAGCGGGGGGATGGCAGCAGGAGGAATATGATGCTTCGTCTTGTCCTGCTGTTGGCGGTCGCGGCGCTGCTTGCTGAACCCGGCTTCGCGCTGGCTGCGCCGGTTGTGCGGGTCGGCCAGCAGCTTATGGTCGGTGCGGCCGAGCAGGACGGCGTCGCCTCGTTTCGCGGCATAGCCTATGCCCGCCCGCCGGTCGGTGCCTTGCGCTGGAAAGCGCCGCAACCCCTGCCAAAGCGCCGTGGCCGCGTGGATGCGACGCGTTTTGGCCCGGCCTGCCCGCAAAGCGATGGCAACACCCGGTGGTATCGCAATGTCGCTGCGGCGATGGGCGCTGCTCCGGAGCGGATCGCTGGCCCCGAACACATGGGCGAGGATTGCCTCTATCTCAACGTCTGGACCGCCGATCCGCGCGCGCAAACGCGGGGCAGGGGCCGCCCGGTCATGGTCTGGATTCACGGCGGTTCGAACGAGAACGGCTATGGGCACGAGCCGAACTATCACGGGGCGCAGCTCGCGCGTCGGGGGGTGGTGGTCGTCTCGCTCAACTACCGGCTGGGCCTGCTCGGCTTCTTCGCGCATCCGGCGCTGGGGCGCGATGCCAGCGGGCAGCAGGGCCTGCTCGATCAGGTGGCGGCGCTGCGCTGGATCAAGGCGCATATTGGCCGGTTCGGCGGCGATCCGGCCAACGTGACGCTATTCGGCGAATCCGCAGGCGGCACCAATATCGCCGCGCTGGCGGCCATGCCCGAGACGCGCAGCCTGTTTGCCCGGCTGATCATTCAGAGCGGCTATCTTGCCCCGGACGGTGTGATGCGCGCGGACGCAGCCGTCCGCTTCGCGCTTGGCCTCACCGCTGAGGACGAGACAGCCGCCAGCCTGCGCGCCATGCCGTGGCCGTCCATCGTCGCTTTGCAGCAGGCAAAGCTCCCCGGGCACTTCTATGCGCCCGTGGCCAAGTGGCCGCCGCGCCTTGCTGTCCCCATCCTGATCGGCAGCAATGCCGCTGAGTACCTGATGTACCTGCCCAAGGACGAGGCCGGACAAGCCTCGGGACTGCAAGCCGAACTGGCGGGATTTGCGCCGGAGCAGGCGGCCCGGATCACCTCGCTGCTGGGCAGAAAGCCGGCAAGCTTGGCGGAGCGGCTGGAAGCGGTCAGCGCCGCCAAGGCGTTTCATTGCCCGTCGGCGCGCGCCGCCGATGCCGCTGCAGACCCGCGCGCCTTTGTCTACCGCTTCGAGCAGGTGAGGCCTGGGCCGCACGGGCTTGGCGCCTATCATGGTGCCGAGATCCCTTACGTGTTCGATACGGAGGACCGCTGGCTGACCAGCGACGCATCGGACCAGAAGCTGGCGCAAGCGATGCAGGCCTATTGGGTCAACTTTGCCCGCAGCGGAGATCCCAATGGGCCCGGCCTGCCGGTCTGGCCGCGATGGCAAAAGGCTTCCGCCACCGTTCTTGCGCTTGGCGAAACCCCGTCCGCCAAGCCGATGCCGCAAGCCGAACTCTGCGCGCTTTTGAACCCGGTTCCTTGAGGCAGCTTACTGGGCGGCCTTCCAGTCGCGCCGCAGCTTCTTGGCGAGGCTCCACTTGTGGACCTCGGTCGGGCCGTCATAGATGCGGAAGGCGCGCACTTCGCGGAACATGGTCTCGACGATCGTCTTGTCGGTCACGCCGAGGCCGCCCATCACCTGCACGCACTTGTCGGCAATCCGCATCAGCGCTTCGGACACCGCCACCTTGGTCATCGAGCTTTCGACCGTGCCGAGCGAGCCGGTATCGAGCACCGACGCACACCAGTCGATCATCAGTTCGCATTGCTTGATGTCGATCATGTTCTCGGCGAGCATGAAGCCCACGCCTTCATGGTCGATCAGCTGCTTGCCGAAGGCCATGCGGCGATTGGCGTAGTCGGTCGCGATTTCCTGTGCGCGCATGCACCCGCCCAGCCAGCGCATGCAGTGCGAGAGCCGTGCGGGAGAAAGGCGGATCTGCGCGTACTTGAAGCCCTCGCCCGCATCGCCGAGCATCTGGTCTGCGGGCACGCGCAAGTTGTCGATGGTAATCTCGGCATGGCTGCCGGGCATCGAGCTGTCGATCGTGTTCGGCACGCCGGTGATCTGGATCGCAGGGTCGGGCAGATCGACGAGGAACATGCACGCGCCGCCCTTGCTGTCCGGATCTTCGGACTTGGCCATCACGATCCCGACTTTCGCGCCCTCGGCCCCGGTGATGAAGCACTTCTTGCCGTTCACCACCCAGTGGTTGCCGTCCTTGCGGCAGGTGGTGAGCATCATCGAAGGGTCTGCGCCCGCGCCGTTGAGCTCGGCCGGTTCGGTCATGAGGAAGGCGGAGCGCGAACGGCCTTCCACCAGTTGCTTGAGGAAGCGTTCCTTGAGGTCCGGGCTGCCGACATGGCCGATGAGGTACATGTTGCCCTCGTCCGGCGCCTGCGTGTTGCAGGCCAGCATGCCGAGCGGAGTGAGGCCGGACTTGATCAGGATCACCGCCGTTTCGCGCTGGTTGTAGTGGGTGCCATCGGGCCGGATATGCGGGGTGAGCACGCCTGCCGTGCGCGCCAGTGCCCGCATTTCCATGACGAGTTCGTCGGTCGGCGCGCCGTGGTGGTCGCGGCGCGGGTCCTGTTCGTAGGCGAAAATCGTGCCCCGCACGAACGCCTCGACCTTTGCCGCCATCTCCAGCGCTTCGCTGCTGATCGTCATGTTCGATACCTTCCTGAAGGAGCTTTGCGCTTACTTGGGCGCCATGCGGATCGCGCCATCAAGGCGGATCACTTCGGCGTTGACCATCGGATTGATCACAATGGCCTCGACCATCTTGGCATATTCCTCCGGCTTGCCGAGGCGGCTGGGGAAGGGGACTTGGCGGCCCAGCGAATCCTGCGCTTCCTGCGGCAGCGAGCCGAGCAGCGGGGTCCAGAAGATGCCCGGCGCGATGGTGTTCACGCGGATGCCGAAGCGGGCGAACTCGCGCGCGATGGGCAATGCCATCCCGACAATCCCGCCCTTGGAGGCAGCATAAGCCGGCTGGCCGATCTGGCCTTCGAACGCCGCGACGCTGGCGGTGTTGATGATCACGCCGCGCTCGCCGTCCTCGTTCAGGGGCTCTGCATCGTGGATGCGCGCCGCGAACTTCGAGAGCACGTTGAACGAGCCGATCAGGTTGATGTTGATGATCTTGGCAAAGTCCGCCAGCGGCAGCGGGCTGCCATCGCGGCTTAGTACCTTGGCTGGCGGGCCGATCCCGGCGCAGTTCACCAGAATGCGCGCCTTGCCGTTCACCGCTTCGGCGTCGGCAATCGCGCCCACAACTGCGTCCTCGTCGGTTACGTTCACAGCCGTGAACCGCCCGCCAATCTTGGCCGCCTGCGTCGCGCCAAGCTCTGCATTGAGATCGAACAGCGTGACCTTGGCCCCGCGCGCTGCCAGCAGTTCTGCCGTCGCTGCGCCCAAGCCCGATGCGCCGCCCGTCACGATGGCGGCCAGTCCGTTGATGTCCATGGTATCCCTTCTCCCGATACGAAACTTGCGCTCTCGGCTTCCGTTGGCGGGCACAGACGGCGCTTGCAAGAGAAAGCTGCGCCGGGTTTAACCGTGCTATTAAAAAAGAACCTCCCGGAGAGCCTTGCATGCCGTCATCAACGATTGCCGAAAGCCTTTTGCTCCCCTGCGGCGCGGTGTTGCCCAACCGGCTTGCGAAGGCTGCGATGACCGAAGGGCTGGCCGACCCCTGGGGGCGCGCCACCCCTGAACTCGCGCGGCTTTACGGGCTGTGGGCCGATGGCGGCTCGGGCCTGCTCATCACCGGCAATGTCCAGATCGACGGCGACCATCTGGAGCGGCCCGGCAATGTGATCATCGAGGGGCCGCAAGACGCCGCGGCGCTCGCGGGCCTTCGCGCCATGGCAGAGGCGGGCAAGCGTGCGGGCGGCCACATCTGGATGCAGATCAGCCATGCCGGCCGCCAGACGCAAGTGACGGTCAACCCGCATCCCAAGGCGCCGTCTGCCGTCGCCGTGGGCCTGCCCGGCAAGCAGTTCGGCCTGCCCGAAGCGCTGACCGAGGCCGAGATTCTCGACCTGATTGAGCGCTTCGGGATAGCAGCGGAAGTCGCCAAGGACACCGGTTACAACGGCGTGCAGATCCATGCCGCGCACGGCTATCTGCTCTCCCAGTTCCTCAGCCCCCGGTCCAACTTGCGCACCGACCAGTGGGGCGGCAGCCTCGAAAACCGGGCGCGCATGCTCATGGCTGTCGTCGCGCGGGTGCGAGCCGGGGTGGGGCCGGAGTTTCCCATCGGCGTGAAGCTCAATTCCGCCGATTTCCAGAAGGGCGGCTTTGCCTTTGAAGAAAGCGTGGTCGTCGCGCGCTGGCTGCAGGATGCCGGTGTCGATCTGCTGGAGATTTCCGGCGGCTCCTATGAACAGCCCGCGATGATGGACATCGCGGGCATGCAAGTGCCCGACATGCCCCCGCAAAAGGCCTCTACGGCGGCGCGCGAGGCCTATTTCGTCGATTTCGCCAAGACCATGCGCGCCTCGCTGACCATGCCGCT
>CANEVG010000072.1 GCA_947442095.1 Sphingomonadaceae bacterium | reverse complement strand
TCAGGCAGGCGCTTCCACGCGAGATAGCTCGCGGGGCTGCCGAAATCGAAGAGGAACTGGGGTGTGCTGGTCATCGCTCGGATCGCTTTTCAGGCTGTCTCTCCAAGCGGCTATTGGGCGCGATGACGCGGCCGCTTGTCAACCGCTGACTAGGGTGTAGCCTTAGGCGGCGGCGCGCCTCCGCTTGCCTTTATGCCGCGCTAGTGGCGGATGGCACGAACGACGCTTCGGTTGGCGCGCTGCGGCTCGTCGATCCGGCTCTGGCATCGCCTGCGCAATTGCGCCAGGTGAAGCCGCTGGCCGGTAGCTTTTCAGGCTGCCGCTTGGGCTGGCGCAGCGCTTTGGAGACCGCAGCATGATCATCGCCAATATCGCGGACTTTCGCGAAGCCGCGCGCCGCCGCCTGCCGCGCTTCCTTTTCGAATATATCGACGGCGGCTCCTACAGCGAAACGACCTTGCGGCGGAATGTCGATGATCTCGCCGGGATCGCACTGCGCCAGCGCGTGCTGCGCGATGTTTCGCAGATTGATCTTTCCACCGAACTGTTTGGCGCGAAGCAGGCCATGCCGGTGGCGCTTGCGCCCATTGGCCTTGCGGGGCTGAACGCCCGGCGCGGCGAAACGCAGGCCGTGCGCGCCGCGGAAAAGGCGGGAGTGCCGTTCACGCTCTCGACCGTTTCGGCCTGCCCCTTAAACGAAGTGGCGGCGGCAGCGCAGCGGCCGTTCTGGTTCCAGCTCTACATGATCCGAGACCGAGGCTTCATGCGCGAACTGCTGGCGCAGGCGGTGGCGGCCGAGTGCAGTGCGTTGGTGTTTACCGTGGACATGCCGGTGCCGGGCAGCCGCTACCGCGATGTGCGCAGCGGTGTGACGGGCGCGCCGGGGCTCAAGGGCGATGTTTGGCGCACCGCGCAGGCCATGCAGCGTCCGGGCTGGGCGTGGGACGTCGGGCTCTGGGGCCGTCCGCACCACCTTGGCAACATTGCGCCTGCGCTGAAGGGGCAGACCGGGCTCAACGACTTCTTCGCGTGGATGCGCGAGAATTTCGATTCCGCAGTCACCTGGCGCGATCTGGACTTCATTCGCAGCGAATGGCGCGGGCCGCTGATCCTCAAGGGCATTCTTGACCCTGAAGACGCGAAGGCAGCCGCGGCCTTGGGCGCAGACGGCCTTATCGTGTCCAACCACGGCGGGCGCCAGCTGGACGGGGTCCTTTCCACCGCGCGCGCGCTGCCGCCGATTGCCGATGCCGTGGGCGAGCAGCTGACCGTGATGGCCGATGGCGGGGTGCGGTCTGGCCTCGATGTGGTGCGCCTGTTGGCGCTGGGCGCGAAGGGCGTGCTGCTGGGCCGCGCCTGGGCCTTTGCGCTGGCGGCGGGCGGCGAGGCGGGGGTTTCGAAAATGCTGGGGCTGATCGAAGCGGAGATACGCGTGGCCATGGCGCTGACGGGCGTGACGCGGATCAACCAGATCGGGCGGGACAATCTTGCGCCATTCAGTCCGGCGTCAGCACCATCTTGAGCGCCCCCGCTTCCCGCGCTTCGAACAGGCGGTAGGCCTCCGCGCCTGCGCTGAGCGGCATACGGTGGGTGATCGTGCGTTCGGGTTTGAGGCGGCCGGACTGGACGAGCGGGAACAGCGCGGGCAGCTCCTCGGGCACCGAGCAGGTGCCGATGCGGAAGGTGAGGCCCGCAGCAAACGCGCGTTCCAGCGGAAAGGCGAAGCGGCGCGATTGCTGGACGCCGATGACCGAGACGGTTCCGCGCGGGCGCACCAGCCGCAGCGCGAAATCGACCGTCGCGTCACTGCCGACGACTTCGACAATACAGTCGAGCTTGCGGCCCTTGGTATCTGCTTTAATGCGCTCCAGTGCCTCGTCCGGGTGGAGCGTTATCGCGCCGGACGCTTCCGCCATCGCACGGCGTTCGGTGATCGGATCGATTGCGTAGACCACATGCGCGCCCATGACATAGGCGCTTTCGACCGCCATCAGGCCGATGGGGCCAAGGCCGATCACCGCGACCGAACTGCCGGGGCAGATATCGGCCTGCCGCGCGCCGAACCATGCGGTGGCGAGCGCGTCGGTCATCATCAGCGCCTGTTCTTCGCTCACGCCTTCGCGGATGGGGACGGCGTTCATGTCTGCGGCCGGCACGCGCACCGCTTCAGCCTGCGAGCCTTGCAGGCGGGCGGAGAGGCCGTAGCAGGCGCTCATGTTGAATTCGCAGGTATGGACCACGCCCGCAAGGCACGAACGGCAGCGCCCGCAGCCAACCGCGGCAGGGAGCATCACGAGATCGCCTACCTTGTGCCGCTGAACGCCGCTGCCGACTTCGACGACTTCGCCCACCGCTTCGTGGCCGACGCAGAAGCCCTTGTCCTCCGAGAAGCCGTGGCCGTGGTAGATGTGGAGGTCTGACCCGCAGATCGAGCAGGCGGTGACGCGCACCACGGCATCAGCGAGCGACTGGGGCGCGGGATCGTCCATGGTTTCATAGCGCACATCGCGCACACCGTAGTAGCGGAGCGCCTTCACAGCGTGAGCCCTCCATCGACAATCAGAGTCTGCCCGGTGACATAGGCGGCGAGCGGCGAGGCAAGGAACAGGACCGCGCCTGCCATATCTGCCGGGGTGCCGAGGCGGCGCTGCGGAATGCGCGCGATCGACCCGGCGAGGCGTTCGGGATGCAGGGTGGTAACTTTGGTGAGCTTGGTATCGACAAGACCAGGAGCGATCCCGTTCACCCGAATGCCCTCTCCCGCCCAGGCATTGCCGAGCGTGCGGGTAAGGCTGACCGCCCCTGCCTTCGATGCGGCATACGCCGGATTGCCGACATTTGCGCCGAAACCCGCGACCGAGCTTACGATGATCAGGCTGCCCTGCGCTTCCAGCAATTGCGGCTTGAACCGCCGCGCGCAGTTCATCAGACTATCGAGATTGACCGCCATGACCTTGTCCCAGCCTGCCTGCTCGAACTCGCCGCGCTTGTAGACCACGGTGCCCTGGCACTGTACGAACACATCGAGGCTGGCGAAAGGCAGCGGCGCTGCGGCCACGGCGGCGGGATCACCGACATCGACTGAGGTGTAGCCGAGGCCGGTGAGATCGGAGCCCTCCGCCGGATCGTAGTCTGCTGCACTGGCGCGCGTGCCCCACACATGGACAGCCGCGCCGCGCGCGCGGAAGGCCTGCGCGATGCCATTGCCGATGCCGCTGGATCCGCCCACCACCAGCACCTGTTTGCCGGTGAAATCGGTGTCATCAATCATGCGGTTCCTCTCCCAAGGACGTTTGTTTATCCGAGCGCGGCAGGTTTTGGGCCGCCTGTCGCCCAATCGAGCAGTTCTACGGTATGGACCACAGGAACGCCAGAAAAGCGGGCAATCTGGGTGGCGCAGCCCACGTTGCCGGTGGCGATCACGTCGGCCTCAAGGGCATCCAGATGCGCCGCCTTGCGCGTGCCGAGCTCGCTGGCGATCTTGCTTTGCAGGATGTTGTAAGTACCCGCCGATCCGCAGCACAAGTGCGCTTCGGCGGGGGTGCGGACTCTATAACCCGCATTGGTGAGCAAGCGCTTTGGCGCGTCGGTGACTTTCTGGCCGTGCTGGAGCGAGCAGGCGGGGTGATAGGCGACAGTGAGATCGTTTGCTGCACTGGCGGGCAGGTCCAGTTCGATCAGGTACTCGGTCACGTCCTTGGCGAGCGCGCTGACGCGAGCGGCTTTTGTCGCGTAGTCCGGGTCCTCGCGCAGCAGGAAGCCATAGTCCTTGATCGTGGTGCCGCAGCCTGAGGCGGTGACGAGGATTGCGGCCAGACCTGCTCCCTCGATTTCGGCCATCCACGCATCGACATTGCGGCGAGCGGCGGCCTTGGCATCGGCCCCGCGCCCCAGATGGTGGACCAGTGCGCCGCAGCAGCCTTCGCCGGGGGCGAAGATCACGTCGTGGCCGATGCGGTTCAGCAGGCGCACGGTGGCCTCGCGGAACTGGGGTTTCAGGATAGGTTCGGCGCAACCTTGCAGGAGAGCCACGCGGGCCTTGGCGCCGGAGATGCGTGTGGACTGGGCGCTTGTGGGATTGGGGATGTGGCTGGGTGCCATGTCAAGCATCGCGGCGAGCGGGCGCGTGGCGGGCAGCTTGCGCAGCAGGGGGCGGAGTGGTTTGGCGAGCGGCGCGAACGTCAGCGCCCAGCGGAAGCGTTCGCTGTGGGGCAGCACGAAGGCCAGCAGGCGGCGGGTCCAGCGTTCGCTGCGCGGGCGGGTGTACGTCTCGTTGATATAGGCGCGCGCGTGATCGACGAGGTGCATGTAGTTCACGCCCGAGGGACACGTGGTCATGCAGGCAAGGCACGAGAGGCAGCGGTCGATATGCTTGACAACTTCAGCGCTGGGCTTGCGCTGGTTCTCCAGCATGTCCTTCATCAGATAGATGCGGCCGCGCGGGGAATCGTTTTCATCTCCAAGCAGCACATACGTCGGGCAAGTGGCGGTGCAGAAGCCGCAGTGGACGCAGGTGCGGATCACCGCTTCCGAGGCGCGCATGGCGGGATCGGCGAGCGCTTCAGGCGGGAAGCTGGTCTGCATGCGCATCCTCCGCAAAACGGGCCGTAGCGAAGACGCCAAGGGGATCGAAGGCGCGCCGCACGCGCGCTTCCAGCGCCATGACGCCGGGCGCGCGGGGTTGGAAGGCGGGAACGCGGGTACGCATTTCGGGCGGGGCCTGCATCAGGACGGCTTCCCCGCCTAGCGCGGCGGCGGCTTCGCGTAGCGCGGTGCCGGTGTCATCCAGTGCGATCCAGACCTGCCCGCCGCCCCAGTCCATCGCCCACTGCGTGCCGAACCGGGCGACGAGTTCGGGTGCGCGGCGCGGGGGCAGATGGACGCGCCAGCGGATTGCACCATGAAGCGCATTGCCGGTCATTGCTTCGTGCCACAAAGGCGCAGCTTCGGCTCCATCGAGGCGGCTGAAGGTGCCATGCGCGGTCATCAGTTTGGGCAGCGCATTACAGCGGTATTCCACCGATGGCGCGAAACCCGCAACGCGCAGCAGCGTGATCCCATGCGCGAGGTGAGCCGCGGCAGACACATCGGCGTTGCTGCCCAGCGCCGCGGCCATCAGTGCGTGCGCGGCCTCTGCCATGAGGCCCTCGGCCATCAGCGTGACGGTGCAGCGCGGGGCGGGAAGGACCTTGAGCGTTAGTTCGGTCATCGCGCCAAGGCGGCCCCAGGAACCCGCCATGAGCTTGGGCAGATCATATCCGGTGACGTTTTTCACGACCTTGGCGCCCGCCACGAAACTCTCTCCGCGCCCGGAGATGGCAGTGAAGCCCAGCAGGTGATCGCGCGCGCTGCCCGCCGTCACGCGGCGCGACCCGGCAACGGCAGCGGCGATCGCGCCGCCGATGGTCGCGCCGGGTGCGCCATAGGGTTCGAAGGCGAGCATCTGGCCCTCGGCCGCCACCAGCGCCTGCACATCGGCCAGCGGGGTGCCGGGGCGCACGGTGAGCACGAGTTCGGCCGGGTCGTAGTCCACCACGCCGGTCAGCGCCGTGAGCGAGACCACTTCGGCTTCACGCGGTGCGCCGAAATCGGCCTTGGTGCCGCCGCCGCGCAATTCCAGCGGGGTGCCTCGCGCGCCTGCATCGGTGATGATCTGCGCCAAGTCCTGCGCGTCCCTCGGATCCAGCATCAGAAGCGCGGCAAGTCTGGAAACGGCACTTGGCCGTGGTGGACATGCATGCGACCCAGTTCGGCGCAGCGGTGGAGCACAGGGAACACTTTCCCGGGATTGAGCAGCAAGTCCGGATCGAACGCGCATTTCACGCGCTGCTGCTGCTTCAGGTCTGCGTCCGTGAACATCACCGGCATGAGATCGCGTTTTTCAATGCCGACACCGTGCTCGCCCGTTAGCACACCGCCCACTTCGACGCAGAGGCGCAGGATATCGCTGCCGAACGCCTCGGCGGCATCGAGCTGGCCGGGCACATTGGCATCATAGAGGATCAGCGGGTGCAGGTTGCCGTCGCCCGCGTGGAACACATTGGCGACGCCAAGGCCGTGGTGTGCGGAGAGTTCTTCCATGCGGCGCAGCACTTCGGGCAGGCGGCGACGGGGGATCGTGCCGTCCATGCACAGGTAATCGGGCGAAATGCGGCCCACGGCGGGGAACGCGGCCTTGCGGCCCGCCCAGAACGCCATGCGTTCGGCCTCGTCAGTCGAGACACGCGAAGTGGCCGCGCCGTTTTCGCTGGCGATGCGGGCGATTTCGCTGATGAGGTAATCGCACTCGGCGGCGGGCCCATCGACCTCGACAATCAGGAGCGCGCCGACATCGAGCGGATAACCGACCTGCACGAAGGCCTCGGCCGCGTGGATCGCGGGGCGGTCCATCATTTCCATGCCGGCAGGGATGATCCCTTCGGCAATCACTTGCGCCACGCAAGTCCCGGCCTGCTCCGCATCGGGGAAGCCGACGAGAACTGCGCGCGCTGTCTCGGGCTTGGGCAGGATCCGCACGGTGACTTCGGTGACCACACCCAGCAGGCCTTCGGAGCCGACCACAACACCGAGAAGATCGAGCCCGCAGGGATCGAGATGCCGCCCGCCCAGCCGCACGATCTCTCCGTCCATCAGCACCAGTTCGACACCCAGCACATTGTTGGTGGTGAGCCCGTATTTGAGGCAGTGCACCCCGCCCGAATTCTCCGCGACATTGCCGCCGATCGAGCAGGCGATCTGGCTGGAGGGGTCGGGCGCATAATAGAAGCCACGGCCCTCCACCGCCTGCGTGATCGCCAGATTGGTGACGCCAGGCTGGACCACGGCGATGCGGTCTTCATGGTCCACTTCAAGAATGCGCTTGAACTTGCCGAGCCCGAGCAGGACCGCATCGGCCAGCGGGAGCGCGCCGCCCGAAAGCGAAGTGCCCGAACCGCGCGGCACGACTTTGACGTTCTCGGCGTGGCACCACTTAAGGATCGCGGAAACTTGTGCGGTCGTTTCGGGCAGCACAACCAGCATCGGCGGCTGGCGATAGGCGGTGAGCGCATCCGATTCCCACGGACGCAGCGCATCGGTTTCCACGATAACACTCCCCCCAAGTACTCCGCCCCCCGGGACGATTGCGCGCATGGCTGCGATGATCCGCTCCCGCTTGGCGAGCGTGGCGGCATCGGGGAGTGGCATCAAGATCGACAGGGTTCGGGTCCTTTGCGCGCAGTGATTGTTGCGCAGCTTTCACCGCTGGCGGCTCCTTGCGCAAGGGGTGCGAAGGGCAGCTGCAGACCTGTTCAGAAAAAGAACCCTTAACATGAATAACGGCCAACGAGACATTCAGGCTCGTGCCACAGCGAATCAGGCACCTTGGCTGCATCGGAACCAGTGAAGGGAGACGACGATGAGCATGATTTCGAAGAGCCTGATCGCAGCGCTGGCCATCGGTGCCGCGCTTGCCGGAGCAGGCACCGCGAGCGCCCAGCAGTGGGGCGGAAATGGTTACGGCGGCGAGTGGAGCTACAGCGACAACTGGCGCCATCGAGGCCCGGGTGGCCGCAATCTTGTGGCGTCGACCTGTTCGGGCCAGCGCGGCATGCAGCTGGAAAACCGTCTGCGGTTCAAGCTGAACCGGGGCCGGATCGACTTCCGAACCGCACGGCGCATCGACCGCGCGATCGACCGGCTGCAGTACCGCGAGTTCCAAGAGTGCCGCGAAGGCGATTTTCGCGCTGCGCGCAACATCGGCCGGGAATACAACCGCATCGACCGCTGGATCGACGCCGAAATCGGGCGCGGCCGCGGTGATGACTGGCACCGGTAAAGGGATCGGGGTTAAACCCTCCCCTCAACCACGCCCGCGATAGGGCGCCACCCCCTGATCGGGCAGCCACAGGCCCTCAGGGGGGGGGCCGCTTTGCCAAAACACGTCGATCGGAATGCCGCCGCGCGGATACCAGTAGCCGCCAATGCGCAGCCATTGCGGTTTCATCTCATCGAACAGGCGCTGGCCGATGCCGACAGTCACGTCCTCGTGGAAGCCCGCATGGTTGCGGAACGATCCGAGAAAGAGCTTCAAGGACTTTGATTCGACGATGGTTTCACCCGGCGCATAGTCGATCACGATATGCGCGAAATCGGGCTGGCCCGTCACAGGGCAGAGCGAGGTGAACTCCGGCGCGGCAAAGCGCACGAGGAACAGGCTACCGGCACGTGGATTGGGCACATAATCAAGCACAGCCCCCTCTGGCGAAGCCGGCAAAGTGCTGTTCTGGCCCAGATAGAGCGGGGTCGTCATGCGGGGTATCCTTGTCTGCGCCGCGCCCATGCACCGGGGCGAGCGCGAGAGCAAGCAGGCCGATAGGGCCGAATTGGGGGTGACGGCGGCGAGAGGCAGGTTTAATCACTGGGTTAAGGGACCCGCACAGACGGGCCAGACTGCAGGACGGAGTACATCGATGGATTCCCTGGTCACGACCCAATGGCTCGCGAGTGAGCTTGGTGCGAGCGATCTGCGCATCGTGGATGCCAGCGCGTTCCTGCCCGAGCATGGCCGCGATCCGGCGCTGGAATACGAGGCGTGCCACATTCCCGGCGCTGTGTTCATGGATCTGGCCCACCTGACTGACCCTGCCCAGCCGGGGATGAACATGCTGCCGAGCGCAGAGCGCTTTGCCAGCCGGATGCAGAGCCTGGGGCTAGGCGATGGCAGCCGCATCGTGCTCTACGACGACAGCCCGGTGAAGACGGCGACGCGCGCGTGGTTTATGCTGACAATGTTCGGCGCAGCGAATGTCGCGCTGCTCGATGGCGGGATCGCCAAATGGAAGGCAGAGGGACGCAAATGCGCACAGGGGCGCGAAACGCTGCGCCACCGCCACTTCACAGTATGGAGCGACGACCGGCAGGTCCGCAGCAAGGCCGATGTGCTGAAGAACCTCACCCAGCAGACCGAACTGGTGGTCGATGCGCGGGGCGCGGGGCGGTTTACCGGCGATGTGCCCGAAGTGAAGCCCGGTCTTGCCAGCGGCCACATTCCGGCTGCGCGCAATGTTCCCTATGCCAGCCTGTTTGCGCCGGACGGCACCTGGAAGAGCTCGGCCGATATCCGCAGGATCTTCGAGGCGGCAGGCGTGGACCTGACCCGTCCGCTGATCACCAGCTGCGGTTCAGGCGTAACCGCCAACGTGCTGATCTTCGCCGCCCACCTGATAGGTAAGAGCGACGTGGCGCTCTATGACGGCAGCTGGAGCGAATGGGGCGCAGACCCTGAAACACCGAAGGAGACGGGGGCGGCGCGGTAATCGCAATGGCCCGTTTTTCGTCGGTGCGATGATGGAGGCGCTTGCGCGGGCAGGACCTGGAAGGCAGCATCGCCACGCTTTACAGCCGCGATGGCAAGCGCTGCGCCGAAGTCTGCAAGTTCCGCGGGGGCAAGACCTATCTGCGATAAAGCGAATGGGTCGAACGGAAGAACTATGCGCCAGGCCATGATGGCAAACTGATCGGTCCGTTCGAAACAGCAGTGGCGGCTGAACGGTTCATCATCGGAACAGACTGGTTCTGCGGTCGGACTTGAGTCCGCTGGCGAGAGCATGCCTTCCCCCCAAACCCACTCACCCTGAGCGTGCCGAAGGGTGTTGCTGCACGCGCTGCATATGATGGCTCGACAGGCTCAGCATGAGTGGGCGGGGTGGCATGGTACCAAGGGATTAAGCCCGCGATTCCCTTCCCGGCAAAATGGCCCTAAGGGTGACCAATGGCTGAGCATGACAATGAACACCTCGGGACTGGCACGCGTTTGGTCGGTGCCGGGCGGCGCGCGGCGTGGACGGGCACCGCCGAACATCCCGGTGCGGTGGTCAATCCGCCGGTCTACCGGGCGAGCACACATCTTTATCCCGATATGGCGGCGCTGAGGGCGCATCCGGCCAATGTCGATGGCAATTTCTATTATGGTCGGCGCGGGGCTCCGACGCAGTGGGCGCTCGCTGAAGCGCTGACGGCTTTGGAACCGAGCGCCGAGGGCACCGTGCTGTACCCTTCAGGCGTCGCGGCGATCATGGGCGCTCTCTTGACAGTGCTGCGGCCGGGCGATGTGCTGCTGATGACCGATAATGCCTATGAACCAAGCCGCGCGATGGGTCGCGGGTTGCTCAAGGATTTCGGCGTGGAGACGCGCTGGTTTGATCCGCTGGATGTGGCGGCGTTCGAAGCTGCAATCTGCGATCGCACAAAGGCGGTTTTGCTCGAAGCGCCCGGCAGTCTGACGATGGAGGTGTGCGATGTGCCCGCGCTGGCCGCCGCCGCGAAGGCGCGCGGGGTGACTGTGGTGATCGACAATACCTGGGCCTCGCCGCTCGGCTTTCCGGCGCTGGAGCGCGGGGCGGATATTACGGTGATGAGCCTGACCAAGCATGTCGGCGGGCATTCGGATGCAATGATGGGCTCGGCCAGCGCGGGACCGGAATGGTACCGGAAGCTGCGCCTGCGCGCGCAAGGGCTTGGCAATGTCGTCTCGCCCGATGATGCCGCACTGATGCTGCGAGGCCTGCGCACGATGGGTCTCAGGCTCGCGCAGGAAACCGCTTCAGTGCTGGCGATTGCCGAGTGGCTTGAGCGCCGATCCGAAGTGGCGCGGGTGCTTTGCCCGATGATGCCGGGATCACCGGGGCACGACCTGTGGAAGCGCGATTTCACTGGCGGCTGCGGCTTGTTCAGTTTTGTGCTGAAGGGCGGAACTTCGGCGTCGCGCGACGGCTTGATCGACGCGCTCACCCTGTTTGGCATCGGCTTTTCATGGGGCGGGTTCGAGAGCCTGGCCACCCCGGTCGATCCCGCCGCGATCCGCACGGCCAGCGCCTGGCCGCTGCCGGGGATGGACGGCGCGGACAAGTTCGGCGTCCGGCTCTCCATCGGGCTGGAGGACACCGCCGATCTTATCGCCGATCTGGACCGTGCACTGGCGGTGTGGAGCGCGGCGGCATGAGCGGCAAAGCAACACCATCGGCTAGCACTTGGGCGCAAGTGCGCCGCACCCTGACCGAATGGGCCGCTTCGCTCGACGATCTGGGCTTCGATGTCGGCCGCACGCATATCTCGCTCTACAACGCGGTGTGGATGCTCATCGTCATCGTGGCGGTGATCGTGTTCGGGCGCGTGGTCAGCCGGATCGGACGGCGCGCCGTGCGCGGTCTGCACGGGCTCGACGGGACGCAGCGCGCGCTCGGCGAAAAGCTTATGACGGTATCGGTATGGTCGGTCGCGGTGCTTGTCGGCATCGATGCGGTGGGCATCAACCTCACCACGCTCACGGTGTTTTCAGGCGCGTTCGGCCTTGCCGTCGGCTTTGGCCTGCAGAAGACCTTCGGCAACCTGATCGCGGGAGTGATCCTCCTTATGGACCGCTCGATCAAGCCGGGCGATGTGATCGCGGTAAACGACAACAAGGGCGGCACGTTCGGCGTCGTCAGCCGGATCGGCGTGCGCGCGGTTTCGGTGACAACGCGCGACGAACGCGAGATCCTGATTCCCAACGAAATCCTGATGACAACGCAGGTCGAGAACTGGTCGTACTCATCGCGGCAGGTGGGGATCACCATTCCGCTGGGCGTTGCCTATGGCAGCGACATCGAACTGGCCGAAAAGCTGCTGCTGCAAGCCGCAGCAACCGTTCCCCGCGTGCTCAAGGACCCTGCGCCCTCGGTACTGCTCCACGCCTTCGGCCCGAGTTCGATCGAACTGCATGTCGCCGTTACCATCGAAGACCCGGAGAACGGGGTGGGCAATGTGCGTTCAGACATACTGAAGGCCGCGTGGCATGGGCTGCGCGCCAACGGGGTGGAAATTCCGTTCCCGCAATCGGATGTGTACCT
>CANEVG010000071.1 GCA_947442095.1 Sphingomonadaceae bacterium | reverse complement strand
GGCGTGCCCGCAACGGCGGAGGAACTCACCGAAATCGGCAACGAGGGCGTGCTCGCACTCGTCTGCGATTCGACCAATGTGTTCAATCCCAAGGCGTCCGGCTCCGAAGGCGGCGTGCGCGACGGGCTGCTGAAGATGGTCGAGGGGCTTGCGGGGCGGCGTGTGGTTGTCACCACGTTCGCGTCCAACGTCGCGCGGCTGCAGACGCTGGGCGAAGTGGCCCTGGCGACGGGGCGCAGGCTCTGCGTGGCGGGGCGCTCACTCGACCGGATCATCGGCGTGGCCAAGGCCAGCGGGTATCTCAAGACCTTCCCCGAAACGGTGAGCATGGATGAGGCGATGGACCTGCCGCGCGGGGAAGTGCTGGTAATGGCGACAGGCGGGCAGGGCGAGGCGCGCGCGGCGCTGGCGCGGATCGCAGGGGATTCGCATCCGATCAAGCTCGACAAGGGCGATGCCGTGCTGTTTTCCAGCCGCCAGATCCCGGGCAACGAGATTGCCATCGGGCGCATCCAGAACCAGCTGGCCGAAAAGGGTGTCGAGATCCTGACCGACCGGCAGGGCATGATCCACGTTTCGGGCCACCCCGGACGGCCGGAGCTGGCCGCGCTCTACAGCTGGATCAAGCCCGAAATCCTCGTACCCGTGCACGGCGAGATGCGGCACATGGCCGAGCAGGCGCGCTTCGGCAAAGCCGAGGGGATCAAGCGCACGATCGTGCAGAAGAACGGCGATGTGGTGCGCCTTGCCCCCGATGGGCCGCACAAGATCACCTCGGTGCGCAACGGGCGGCTGGTGCTTGACGGCGATATTATCGCGCCCGCCGATGGCGGCACGCTGAACGCCCGGCGCAAACTGGCGGAGAACGGACTGGTGACCGCCGCACTCGCCGTCAGCCGCGAGGGCAAACTGTGTTCGGCGGTGGAGATCGCTGCGCTGGGACTGCCGCTGGAAGAGGACATGGATGAGTTCATCGCCGAAGCGCAGGCCGATGTGCAGAAGGCGGTGCAGGGCATCAAGGGCGAGAAGAAGCGCGACCGCGCGGCGATTGCCGAGACAGTGCGGCTGACCGTGCGGCGTGCGGCGCAGCGCTGGTCGGGCAAAAAGGCGGTCGTCCAGGTCATGCTGCGCGAGAGTTGAGCCGATGAAATGGACCTCGATTGCGGCGATCTGGGCGCTGTTCTGGGTGCTCTCGGCGTTCCTCGTGATGCCGTTCGGCGTCAAGACGCATGACGAAGTGGGAAAAGAAAAAGTGCCGGGGCAATCGCTGAGTGCACCGGCAAACTTTAACCCGCGCCGCCTGCTGGCGCGCGCTTCAGTGCTCTCTACAGCGCTGTTCTGGCTCTATTACGCGAACTATGTGAACCGCTGGATCACGATTAAGGACCTGGATATCGGGCCCTTGTTGGGGCTCTAAACTCCTTCGAGCGCATATCCGGCCGAGCGCACGGTGCGGACTGGATCCGGCGCGCTCGGTATGGCGATCGCCTGGCGCAGGCGGCGGATGTGGACGTCGACCGTGCGCAGCTCGATATCGCTGCCGCTGCCCCACACGGCATCAAGCAGTTGCCCGCGCGAGAAGACGCGGCCGGGATGCTCCATGAAGTGGCGCAGCAGTCGAAATTCGGTGGGGCCGATCTTGATCGGCTGGCCGCGGCGGATCACGCGGTGGGCGGTGGGGTCGAGCGAAAGATCACCGACCGAGATCGTCTCTCCGGCAAGTGCCGGGCGTACGCGGCGCAGCACCGCGCCGACGCGGGCAATGAGTTCGCGCGGGGAGAACGGCTTGGTGACATAGTCGTCCGCGCCGGTTTCGAGCCCGCGCACGCGGTCGTCCTCATCGCTGCGAGCGGTGAGTATGATGATCGGCACGTGGGCGGTAGACTTGTTGCGGCGGAGGCGGCGGCAGACTTCGATCCCGCTTGTGCCACTGATCATCCAGTCGAGCAGCACGAGATCGGGCGTGTCTTCTGCCGCGAGCAGCAGTGCCTCGTCCCCGTCATCGGTGGTGCGCACATCATAGCCTTCGCCCCGGAACCGGTATTCCACCAGTTCGGCAAGAGCGGCGTCGTCTTCTACCAGAAGCAGTTTCGGCGCAGACATGAATAACCCTTATGTGGCAGTCGTGACGATTGACTTACCGAAAGCCGACATTTGTTACGCCGTCGTGACGCGGCAGCCGGGCCCAAGGATCGGCTTGCAGCGATCAGCTGGGCGGCTGCACTTCGTCCCGTTCGGGCAGATAGGTTCCGGTTGCCGCGTAGTGGACCATTTCGGCGATGTTGGTGGCATGATCGCCGATGCGCTCGATATTGCGCGCCACGAACATGAGCTGCGCGACCGAGCTGATCGTGGCGGGATTTTCGACCATATAGGACACGAAATTGCGGAACACGCTATCGTAGAACGCATCGACCTTGGCATCGCGCTTGACGATTTCAGCCGCCGCGACCGGATCACGCGCGGCATAGGCGGTGAGCACGTCGTGCACCATGTCTCCGGCAAGCTCGTTCATCACCGGGAGCAGGGTGAGCGGCTCGAACCGCTTGCGCCCCTCGATATGGCCAACGCGCTTGGCGATGTTCTTGGCATAGTCACCGATCCGTTCGATCACCCCGGCGATCTTCAGAGCGGCGATAACCTCGCGCAAGTCGTCTGCCATGGGCGCGCGCAAGGCCAGCACGCGGACGGCAAGGCGATCAACCTCGCCTTCCAGCTGGTCGATCCGCTTGTCGCGTGCGATCACCCCGTCGGCGAGATCCCGATTGCCGTTCACTAGCGCGTCCATCGCCTCGGACACAGAAAGTTCGGCCAAACCGCCCATTTCGGCCACAAGGCCGCGCAGACGGGTGATGTCCTCGTCGAACGCCTTGACGGTGTGTTCAGCCATCATGTTTCCTTACCCGTACCGGCCGGTGATGTAGTCCTTGGTCTGTCCCTCACGCGGGTTCGTGAAAATATCCGAGGTTGTACCGTATTCGACGATTCTGCCGAGATGGAAAAACGCGGTGCGCTGGGAAACGCGCGCGGCCTGCTGCATCGAATGGGTGACAATGACAATGGCATAGCGGCCGCGCAAGTCGTCGATCAGTTCCTCGATGCGGGCCGTGGCAATGGGATCGAGCGCGGAGCAGGGCTCGTCCATCAGGATCACTTCGGGATCGACGGCAATGGCGCGCGCGATGCACAGGCGCTGCTGCTGCCCGCCCGAAAGCGCAGTGCCGCTTTCCGAGAGCCGGTCCTTGACCTCGTCCCACAGGCCGGCGCGCTGGAGCGACTGTTCGACAATGCCTTCCAGTTCGCTTTTGCTGCCGGTGATGCCGTGGATACGCGGGCCATAGGCGATATTCTCAAAGATCGACTTCGGGAATGGATTGGGCTTCTGGAACACCATGCCGACGCGCGCACGCAATTGCACCACGTCCATCGTTGAGCGGTAGATATCGACCCCATCGAGCAAGATGTCGCCTTCGACGCGCGCGTTCGGGATCGTGTCATTCATGCGGTTGAGACTGCGCAGAAAGGTTGATTTGCCGCAGCCCGAAGGGCCGATGAAGGCCGTGACATAGCTCTTCGGAATCTCGATCGACACGTTGTCGATCGCGCGCTTCTGCCCATAGAACACCGACACGCCGCGCGCGCTGATCTTCGACTGGCCCACCGGTTCCGGAAATACCGACGCGGCAGGCTCGGTCATTCCTTTCGGCTCAGTATCAAAAGCAGGGTCTTGGACCGTCATGTTACCACCGTTTTTCGAAGCGGTTGCGCAAGTAGATCGCAATGCCGTTCATCAGGAGCAGAAAGATCAGCAGCACCACAATCGCCGCGCTGGTGCGTTCGATGAAGCCGCGGTCAATTTCATCGGACCACAGGAAGATCTGCACGGGCAGAACCGTGGCGGGCGAAGTGAAATCGCTTGGCGGCGTCGCGACAAAGGCGCGCATGCCGATCATCAGAAGTGGCGCGGTTTCGCCAAGCGCCCGGGCCATGCCGATGATTGTGCCCGTGAGAATGCCAGGAAGCGCCAGCGGCAGCACGTGGTGGAACACGACCTGCACCGGGCTTGCGCCCATGGCGAGCGCCGCGTCGCGGATGGAGGGCGGCACCGCTTTGATCGCGTTGCGCCCGGAAATGACAATGACGGGCATGGTCATCAGCGCCAGGGTCATGCCGCCGATCAGCGGGGCGGAGCGGAGATTGGGGAACAGCGCAAGGAACACCGCGAGCCCCAGCAGGCCGAAGATGATCGAGGGCACGGCGGCGAGGTTGTTAATCGAGATCTCGATCAGATCGGTCCAGCGGCTGCGCCCTGCGTATTCCTCAAGATACAGTGCGGAGAGCACGCCCACTGGGAACGCGAGTAGCAGTGTGACCACCATGGTCATGATCGAGCCTTTAAGTGCGCCCCAGATGCCCACACTTTGGGGGCTAGTGGCGTCCGCACGAACCAGAAAGCCGCTATCGAACGCGCGCACGAGGTGGCCTTCGCGCACCAGCTTCTGTGCGGCCGCTTGCGCTGCAGGGGTGCCGCCGCCGCGCTGGGCATTGGCAAGATCGTCACTGGCGGGAAGCGAGACGGCGAGGGTCTGGCTGGAGAGCAGGGCCGGATCGGCGATAAGCTTTGCGCCCACTTCGCGCCAGGCACCGGTGGCCAGCAGATCTTCGCCTTCAGGCCCATAAGCGCGCTGTGCCGCGCCGGCGACGGCGCCGGGCAGGCCGGCCAGTTCGAGCGCGCCGAGCGGATCGGGCTGGGCGAGCCGCTGCGGATCGACCTGCACGGCGCTGCTGATTGGCACTGCGAGCTTGATCTCGCTGCGCTGGAATCCGGCCCAGCCGTTCGAGGCCATGGCAACGAGCAGGAACACCAGCACCAGCCCCGAAAAGGTGACCGCGCCGAGGCCGAGCCAACGAAACAAGCTGTCGGCGCGGTAGCGGCGCGCGAGACCCGCCTGCATCCGGGCCTGCCGGGCGGCGCGCAGCGCTTCGAGCGCGGCTGAATCGGGGGCGGGGGTGGGCATGGTCATGGCAGGCTCAATCGTAGGCTTCGCGGTAGCGCTTGACCACGCGCAGCGCGATGAAATTGAGCGCCAGCGTGACAAGGAACAGTACCATGCCAAGCGCGAAGGCCGAAAGCGTGGCGGGATGATCGAAGCTCCCTTCGCCCGTGAGCATTGCGACGATCTGGAAGGTCACGGTCGTCATGGACTGGAACGGGTTGGCGCTGAGGTTTGCGGCTGCGCCTGCGGCCATGACGACGATCATCGTCTCGCCAATGGCGCGGCTGATGGCCAGCATGATGCCCGCAACAATGCCGGGAAGGGCGGCGGGGACCAGCACCTTGCGGATGGTTTCAGCGCGGGTTGCGCCCATCGCCAAGCTGCCATCGCGCATCGCCTGCGGCACAGCGGCGATGCTGTCATCCGCCATGGAGGAGACGAAGGGAATGATCATCACGCCCATCACAAGCCCCGCAGCCAAGGCGCTTTCGGTGGAAGCATTGGCAATGCCGATGCCTTGCGCGAAATCGCGCACCGCAGGCGCAACGGTCAGCGCGGCAAAGTAGCCGTAGACCACGGTGGGCACGCCTGCGAGAATCTCCAGCAGCGGCTTCATGATCTTGCGCACGGTCGTATCGGCATACTGCGTGAGGTAGATCGCGCTCATCAGGCCGAGCGGGATGGCCACGCACATCGCGATGATCGCACCGATAAACAGCGTGCCCCAGAACAGCGGAACGGCGCCGAACACCGCGCCATCAGCCTGTCCGCTGCTCATTGGATCGGGCGCCCAGTGGGTACCGAACAGGAAATCGATGGGCGAAACCATGCCGAAGAAGCGGACGGTTTCGAATAGCAGGCTGACGACGATGCCGACCGTGGTGAGGATCGCAACGAGCGAGGCAATCAGGAGCAGCGCCATGACGGCGCGCTCGACCCGGGTGCGCGCGGTGAAATCGGGCCTGAGGCGAAGAAACGAGAACGCGCCGCCGGCAAATGCTATGACTAGCGTGACGACGAGGCCGACGCTGCCATAGAGCGAGAGCGCGGCACGGTAAGGTGCGACCAGCCCTTCGGCCTCCGGGTTGAACACGCCGCGCGCGGCGCCCGTGGCCACGGCGCGGGCTTCGGACATCATCGATTCGCGTTCGAACCCGAAGGCGGGCAGCGCGTCAGCCGCGGGATCGGCCAGCACATGCTGGAGCACGAGCGCGGGGCTCAGCGTGTCCCACAGCAGCGCGAATAGCAGCGCTGGCACCGTGATCCATAGCGCAACATACCAAGCGTGGAAATTGGGCAGGGAATTGATGCGCCCATGCGGGGCAGCGCGGCGAAACGCCCACGCCCGAGACCGCGCTGAGAGCCAGCCTACAAGACCCAGCCCGAAAGCCAGCAAAAACAATATGGCTGGCGACATGGCCCCGGTCTGGTCCTTACTTCAACTGCGCGCCGTCAAGCAGCGGCATGTCCGTCACGGCCTTGGCGCTGGCTGCCAGCACGGCCTCAGGCGCCACGACCATGCCGGCCTTGGCCAGCACGCCATTCTTGCCCCACAGTTTTGACCATTCGGTGACATAAGGCTGCAATCCGGAAATTGCCTTGAGATGGGCCTTCTTTACATAAATGTAGAGCGGGCGGGCGCCAGGATAGGTGAAATCGGCAATCGTGGCATAGGTCGGCATGACGCCGGTCATGGGCAGGCCTTTCAGCTTGTCGGTGTTTTCCTCCAGATAGGAGAAGCCGAACACGCCGATCGCCTTGGGGTTTGCCTCGATCTTCTGGACGATCAGGTTGTCGTTCTCGCCCGCATCGACATACGCGCCGTCTTCGCGCACTTCGCCGCAGATCGCTTCGTGCTTCTTCTTGTCGCTGTCCTTGAGCGCCTTCATCGCGGGATCAGTTTCGCAGCCCTTGACGAGGATCAACTCCTTAAGCGCATCGCGCGTGCCCGAGGTGGAGGGCGGGCCGTAGACGAGGATCTTCTCGGCTGGAAGCGCGGGATTCACGTCCTTCCAAGTAACGGCAGTGTTGGGCTTGCCGAAGGGCACCTTGGCCAGCGCCTTGTAGACATCGACCGGGGTGAGCGGGATGCCGATGCCGCCATTGGCTTCGCCAAACGCGACACCATCGAGCCCGACCTGAACCTCGACGATCTCCTTGACGCCGTTTTTCTGGCAATCCTCGAATTCCGAAGGCTTCATGCGGCGCGAGGCGTTTTCGATATCGGGGTGCTGCGCGCCGACACCGGCGCAGAACAGCTTCATCCCCGCACCCGTACCCGTTGATTCGATGATTGGCGACTTGATCGAAGCATCCGACCGGGCGAGCGATTCCGCCACGGCCTTGGCAAAGGGATAGACGGTGGACGAGCCGACCGCGCGCACCTGATCACGGCTGCCACCTTGGCCTGCGCTGCAGGAAGCCAGCGAAAGCGCAGTCAGCGCAGCAAGGGAAGCGGCAGTGAAACGGCTCGCAGACATCTGATTGATCCTTGAGGATGATCGTTGGCTCTTTCTTGTCTCTTCGCAATGCGACCGCGCAATGACAGTCTTATGACAATTCCTTGTCAGCCTGCACTGCAAGGCCAAGCTTTACGGTTACGGTCGTTCCTTCACCCAGCACGCTCGTAATGTCGAGGTCGCCGCGGTGTCTTTCGACGATGTGTTTGACGATGGCAAGGCCGAGCCCGGTTCCGCCCGCCGCGCGGCTGCGTCCTGGATCGGTGCGATAGAAGCGGCGCGTGAGATAGGGCAGGTGATCCGGGTGGATGCCTTCGCCCCGATCGGTGACCGACAACACGGCTTCGCTGCCCGTGTTGATCAGGCCGATGCGGACGGGTTCTTTCGCGTCGCCGTACTTCAGCGCGTTGTCGATCAGGTTGCGCACCAGCTGATCGAGCTGCTGCCGGTCGCCGGTCACCAGCGCGTCGCTCGCTTTCGCCTGAATGCGACTATCGCCGTGGGTCGCGCCGATTTCACCGGCGATGCTTCCCACCAGTTGCCCGAAATCGATGCGTTCGCGCGGCAGATCGTGCTTTTCCGCCTCGATCCGCGAGAGTGACATGAGATCCTCGACAAGGCTCTGCAAGCGCTTAGCCTCGCGCAGCACGGTGGCGTGAAACCGCGCCGCTGTGGCTGTATCCACATGTGCGTCCGGATCGGCCAGCGTTTCGATATAACCAATGATCGATGCCAGCGGCGTACGCAGTTCGTGGCTGGCATTGGCCACAAAATCGGTGTGTGCGCGGCTGATATCGGCCTCACCCGTGCGGTTGACCAGTTCAATGAGGCTGAAGCGCTGATCGATGCTGACCCGGCTGACATGCCAGATGCTGCGCGCGCCGGTGAGGCCGCGCACCACCGCGCTGCCTTGCGCCTTGGCGAGCAGCGTGATCGCTTCGGGGTGGCGCAGCGCGACGCGGGCATCCTGCCCGACGACATGGGGCCCAAGCGCTTCACGCGCGGCGGCGTTGGCGGCGGCAATGCGCTGGCCATCGAGCATCAACACCGGCACGCTGAACGGTTCGACCAGCTCAACCATGGCTTGGCGCGAGACGCTGCCTTCATCGCGGGCAAGGGTTTCGACCACCGGTTCGGGCCCGGAAAGCCACAGTGTGCCCAGCCACAGGATCAGCACCGCAATAGCCAGCACCGGGTACACCCCGGTGACAAGCATGACGAGGCAGGTGCCCAAGGCGACCAGCACACTCGGCCAGGGGAAAGGCGAACCCGTCATGTCAGACTTGTTTCCACTGTTGGCGTGGGTGTGGGCAATGGCGTTGGCATTCAACTATCTTCCCGCCCTGCTTCATTCGGGCTTCCTCTGCCGCGCATGCCGGGCCAGCGTTCGAACCGGCTTTTGTTGCAAGAGCTGCGCCGATCTCCCAGTCTCTGAAGCAATTTTTCAACGGCGGCCAGACCCGCGTGATGCCTGTCAGATTCCAGCCACGATCAGCGGGCGCCTCAAGGCAAGGCCATCTCTTTGGAGGTCCATGATCAGCCGGCAGAGGTAAAGTAGATCCGCGCAGCCGTCGCCAGCAGTATAGTGGCCAGCATCGAGAACAGCGCGGAAAGCAAACTCCATGAGACCAGGCTGACCTGATCTAGGTTGGTGCGCCGCCGGTGCCGGTGTTCACGCAGCGCAGCCAGCAGCGATGCAACCAGCGCGGTGCCGCCGGCTGCGGCAAATCCGCCGAACGTGCTGACCGAATCAAAATCCATAAGGCCCTCAGGCATGTGCGATGTTTGCCACGAGCATCGAGACGTCCGCTCGGCTGGTGACCCTACGGAAATCAAACCCGTGGCTCAGCCGTGAAGGAGGACCAAGAACGGCCTTTTTTGACCATCTGACCGGTCCGCTCGTTCCTATAAACATCTATATATCATATACTTGTAATCTAAATCGTCCGCTTCTAGCCTTCAGGCCACGCATGGGCTTCTTCGACGTATATTTGACGTTTTTGCAGAATCTGAAATGTCCCGAACGATCGACGATGCACCACAGACCACCCGCGAAGCTCGCCGTCGTTTGGACGTCGGTTTTCACTGTCGGGGCTTGGATGCTGACATACACCTGGGTTACCGCAAGGGAAAGCGCGCCGGCGCCTGGCTCGTTCGCTGGAGAACCGGACAGGGATATCGACATAGGGGCCGGCGCTGAGGCTGCTGTCGATTATTCAGCGCAAGGGCCTGGAGGCGGTAGCGTAGTCGAATCTCCGTTCGATTAGCGGCGAACGTAAGAGCATGGCGGTAAACTACCTTGCAAATTTGAACCTTATCCGCAATATTGCAAGGATGCTGACGCGCAACGCTTTCGATGTGGTTAAAAATCGCTTGTCTAACTTTGACAGTGTTGCCGTGCTCGGCCCGCGACAAACAGGCAAAACGACGTTGGCGCGGCAAATTGCGGACGAAACGGGTGGTGGTGCCAGCTATCTTGATCTGGAGAGCGCGGTTGATCGCCGCAAACTTGACGATCCTGAAGCCTATTTCGCTGCGAACCGGGAAAAGCTGATCGTTCTCGACGAGATTCAACGTGCACCCGAGATATTCCAGGTATTGAGGGGTGAAATAGACGCTCGCCGCCGCCAAAACGGCAAAGTCGGGAAGTTTTTGCTTCTGGGTTCCGCCTCGATGGACCTGCTGCGCCAGTCTTCTGAGAGCCTTGCAGGCCGGATCAGCTTTGTTGAGCTTACCCCGCTCCAGCCCGATGAGATCGCTAACGTCGGCCCAGAGAGCATCGACAATCTTTGGTTGAGAGGCGGATTTCCACAAAGCTTTCTCCGCGAAAGCGATGCGGCGAGCTTGCAATGGCGTCTTGATTTCATTCGTACCTATGTCGAACGCGATATTCCAAAGTTCGGTCTTCAGGTCGATGCCGAGCGGCTTGAGCTGTTTTGGCGTATGCTGGCGAATGACCAAGGCGAATTGTTTAATGCGCAGCGCTACGCCCGCTCGCTCGGCGTCAGCGGACATACCGTCGCTCGGTATCTCGAAATTCTGGAAAAGCTGCTGCTCGTGCGTAATTTAAGGCCGTGGTTTGCCAACAGCAACAAGCGGCTCGTCAAAGCACCCCGGCCGTTTGTGCGCGATAGTGGCATCCTTCACGCTTTGCTGGCTATCGAAACAACCGATGCCCTGCGCGGAAATTCAGTCGTCGGAAAGAGTTGGGAAGGGTTCGTGATCGAGGCACTGATTGACGCCGCAGGTGATCGCGCCCGCCCATATTTTTATCGAACCGCAGCCGGTGCGGAAGCCGATCTCATTCTTGAAATGACCGCTCAACGATGCTGGGCGTTCGAAATCAAGCTATCGAGCGCCCCCAAAGTGGATCGCGGTTTCCACACCGCAGCCGATGATCTCGCCGTTGAACGAAGGATCTTGGTTCATCGCGGCAATGAAACATTCCCTATGCGCGGAGGGATCGAAGCAATGACCTTGATGGGCGCACTCGCTGCGGTGCGCGCGGGGTGACCGACGACTATGAGGGCGCGCAAGTGGCCAGCGTCCGATCGGGCGCTGGCAATCTGCACTTGCCGATGAGCTTTTGAAGGTGGATCTTACCTTGGTCTTACATTTGGAGGGTGTGTTGTGGGCGTTCGCGACCGGCTAACCACTGTCATCAAGACCAAGGGCCAGGTCATTCTGCCCAAGGCGATCCGCGACCAGCTCCAGTGGGGAGCAGGACCGCGGCTGACAGTTAAAAACACGCCGGACGGTGTGCTCCTCAAATCCACACCGGTGTTCGCCGCTTCCAGCATCGACGCTCTGTTCGGAACGATGCGGCATGAGGGACCAGCGCTGTCGATCGACGACATGAATGCTGCGATTACGCGGGAGGCGGAGCGGCGTGCCGGCGATTGATACCAACGTGATCGTCCGCCTCCTGACGGCGGACGATACCGCTCAGGCTGCGGCCGCGCTCGATCGTCTCGCCCATGGCATGGACTTCGCCGACGCGCTTCATCTTGCCAAAGCCGAGGGCTGCATCGTCTTTCTGAGCTTTGAGTTCAAGCTCGCCAAAGCCGCCAGGGGTCGGTCCGCGGTTTCGGTGATGGCGCCCTGAACGCGGCCATTGCCCGTGGTCGATGCTGACAGACACCGCCTTGGCCCGGCCGTTTGGCCGACCCGACCAATTGCAAGCTCAACGCGCTCAGTTTCTCCGGTTCTAACGCTCTTGGCAATAAGCCGGATGGCCTCCGGTGCACATTGCGATTGCAGCTAGGAATGACCGTTCAGTTATCGTGTCTGGAAAGTCCGTTTTCGATCGTTCCACGGCGGCTGTCAGTCGGGAACCGTCGTGAATGAGAGAGCTCAATAAAGCTGACGGGACTCCACTGCGCGCATCCAGCCGGTCTGTGATGCGCCGTCTAGCAGCTTGGTGGTTCAGTGTTTCTATGACCCTATTCGGGGCAATCTGGCCAAAAGCCGGCAGTGCGCAACCAAAGAGCCGGTCGTT
>CANEVG010000070.1 GCA_947442095.1 Sphingomonadaceae bacterium | reverse complement strand
TTCGGCCATGCAGCGCATGGCGGGCTGCGACATGGATCTGATCAACGAAGTCGCCGCGCACCAGGATGAGATCGGCCAAGTTGCCCGCGCGATGGAAGTGTTTCGCGGTGCTGATGAAGCCCGCCGCCAGGCCTGGGCCGAACAGAAGGTCGTGGTCGAAGCGCTTGCATCTCGCGAACAAGGCTCTTGAGGATTGGCTCGATGATCCCTTACCGCCAAGCTACGAAACGCTGCGGCTTAACTACAACGCGGCGGTAGCCTTGCTGGCGGAGGCGCTGCCCATCGTCAGCGTTGGTACCGCCAGCGTGGAATGCAATCTTGCAGAGATCGGCGATGCGGCGGCCGATCATGCTGTGCGTAACGAAACCCAGGCCTTGCGTATTGCGGAAGCCGCCTATGCAATGGATTCGTTCACCGCCATCGCGCAGGAAACTGCCAGCAGCGCTCGCGCTGTGGTTCAGACGATCACGCACGCGGAGCGCGAAGCCAGCGATGTCATGCGCCGGGCGATCGAGGCCATGGCCGCGATCGAAGCTTGCGCGCAGGAAATCGGCCGGATGATTCGGTGATCGATGGCATTGCCTTTCAGACCAATCTTCTCGCGCGCAATGTCGGGGTCGAAACGGTCCGGGCCGGTGAGGGCCGGTGAGGCCGGCAGGGGCATTGCCGTCGTCGCCACCGAGGTGCACGCGCTGGCGCAGCGCTCGGCGGATGCCGCGCAAAGCATCAAGGCGCTGATCACCACCAGAGGCCAGCATGTGGGTGCCGGCATCCCATTGGTCAGCGAAAGCGGGACCAAGCTTGGCGCCATTGTTCGACGAATAGGTGCGATTAGCTTGCTGATCGGCGATATCGCTGGCTCGGCAACGCGTCAGGCCGAAAGCCTCAGCCAGATCAACGGCGCGATGGGCGCGATGGACCCCATGACCCAGCAGAATATCGCATAGTTGAAGAAAGCGTTGCGGCGGCGCGCAGCCTCTCGTCCGAAGCGATGTGGCTGACTGAACTTGCCGCCATGCACCGCATGCGCAATGTCATCACGCGCCCGAGCGCAGTCGCCACGCCGCGGACCATGCGGCGCACGTCGTCACTCGATGCGCCGCAGGAGCACCCCCGCCTCGCGTTAGCCAGCTGACCGATCAGGCGTTCGCGCAGGCCATCCGTTCCAGCGCGGCGAAGGTATCCAGCACGCCAGCGTCTGCGAAAGGCATGATCTGGGCAAGGACCACGCCGGCCAGATCCCGGTCTGTGTCGATCCAGTAGTAGCAGTTGAAGATGCCGGCCCAGTGCAGGCTGCCCGGTGAGCGGCCGGCAGGGCCAGTCTCTGTGTTGACCAGGAAGCCGCCCAGCGTCCAGCCGCCGCGCTGCCCGGGGAGCGGGTTGAAGGCGCTGGCAAAGCCGGGCATTGCCGTGGTCATCTCGCCCGCGGAAAGGTGCGCTGGCAGCGCATCCTCGCGGGCTATTCGCGCCATTTCTGGCGAAAGCACGCGCACCCCGTCGAGCTCGCCGCCGCGCAGGATCATACGCAGGAACCTGGCGTAGTCGCTTGCGTTCGAGGACAGACCGCCGCCGCCGTTTTGATACTCGCCGCCGCCGAGCGCCATGGCCTGTGTCTTGAAGCCGCCCTCGGCCTCTCGCACGTGGACTTGCGCCTCGGAAGAGTCCCAAGTGGCCCGGAAACGCGTCTGTGTCATGCCGAGCGGCCCGGTGATTTCATGCTCAAACCATTCCCCAAGGGTCATGCCGGTCACTGCCTCGACAGCAAGGCCGGCCCAGTCGATGCCGACCCCATATTGCCAGTTGGTACCCGGATCGAAGCGTAGCGGCAGATCGAGGCTCGCTCGCTTGCCCGCGGCCATCTTGCCTGTGGCCATGGCGTGCTTGAGCAGGTCGGCATCCATGAAGGTATAGGCGCAGCCAGAAGTGTGCAGGAGCAAGTGGCGCAGTGTAACGGGGGTGCGCGCCGGGCGCAGGATCGGCGTGCCTTCTGCGTCAAAGCCTTCGAGCACGTTTGGTTCCGCCAGTTCGGGCAGGATTATTCCGACCGGCGCATCGAGATCGAGCTTGCCGCGCTCGACCAACTGCAGCACGGCCACGCTGGTAAGCGCCTTGGTCATCGAGGCGATCTGGAACAGCGCGTCCTCGCGCATCGGCACGCCGCCCACCGCGTCGGCCATGCCAAAGGCGCGGTGGTAGCGCGTTGCCTTGCTATCGGTGACCAGCGCCACCACGCCCGGCAGGTTAGCCGCTGCGACAGCGGCCTCAAAATCGGCTATGCCTTTCATGGTCCCTCTCCTGTTCTTGGCTTGCCTTCTTGCGGGGCCAGTCGGTCCTAGCTTGGGCTATTCTCCGCGCGATTTGCGGTGCTCACCCTTTACCCAGCGCACGGTGCCCGAACTTGCGCGCATGACCACACTATCCGTGGTCATCACGCCGCTCTTGTTGGTTTTCACGCCTGCCAGCAGCGAGCCATCGGTGACCCCGGTCGCGGCGAAGATGCAATCGCCCTTGGCCAGTTCCTTGAGATCGTAGATCTTCGCAAGATCGGTGATGCCCCACTTGCGCGCACGGGCTTTCTCGTCCTCGTTGCGGAAGACAAGGCGGCCCTTGAACTGGCCGCCGACACACCGCAGCGCGGCGGCCGCGAGCACGCCTTCCGGCGCACCGCCCGTGCCCATGTACAGGTCGATGCCGGTATCCTCATTGGTCACCGCGATCACGCCCGCCACGTCGCCATCGGGGATCAGGCTGATGCCGCAGCCGATACCGCGCAACTCGGCGATCAGATCGGCATGGCGAGGCCGGTCGAGCACGCAGATAATGATATCCTCGGGGTTCACGCCCTTGGCTGCGGCCACGGCCTGCACGTTTTCGGTCGGAGTCTTGTTCAGGTCGATGATGCCTTCGGGGTAGCCTGGGCCGACCGCGAGCTTCTCCATGTAGACATCCGGCGCATTGAGTAGGCCGCCCTCTTCGGCCACGGCCAGCACGGCGAGCGCGTTCGGCCCGGCCTTGGCCGTGATCGTGGTACCTTCCAGTGGATCGAGCGCAATGTCGATCTTCGGCCCCTTGCCCGGCGCGGCGCCGACCTTTTCGCCAATGTAGAGCATCGGCGCCTCGTCGCGCTCGCCTTCGCCGATCACCACGGTGCCGTCCATGTAGAGCTCGTTGAAGGCGGCACGCATCGCCTCCACTGCGGCGGCATCGGCGGCCTTCTCGTCACCCCGTCCAATGAGGCGCGAGGCTCCGATCGCTGCGGCTTCGGTCACGCGGACCATTTCGAGCACAAGGACACGGTCGAGAACCTGCGAGGCGAGAACCGGGGAGGCCAGAACTGGGGAGGTTGGGACCGGTGGGGTGGCGGGTGCGGGGCGTGCGTCGGTCACGTTGACTCCTTGGGCTGCTTGGCAGAAGTACTGTGGCCCTAGACGGGAGAATGCAGGGTTGTCGAGGCGCGGTTTTTTGCATCCGGTGATGTTTCGCGCATTCCTATGCGCCAGTCTGGTTACCAGCTTGCTTGGGGGCCTGTTTCCCGCTGCGCTGCATGCGCAGGACTCCGCGGCGGCAGCGGCGTCTGATCTGGAGGACCAGGCCAATGCCGAAATCGCGCAGCGCTTGCTTCATTCTGCGGAAAAGCCGCGCTGCGGGGTACCTGCGGCCGATGGTTCGATTGTGGTGTGCGGCGGGCGCGAGGCGAGCGAACAGGAGCGGCTGCCCTTGCGTGGTGAGCTCGAATCAGCCCGATCGACGCGTGATGGCTTGCCGCGCGCGCCCAATGTCAGCGGCCTGCGCGATTGCAGCCGGGGCTGTATTGGCATCGGCGGTGTTGCGGCGCCGATGTACTATTTCGATATCAGGGCCTTGCCCGAGGCTCCGCCCGATTCGGACGCGGACCGCATCGCGCGGGGCGAGATTCGCGCGCCGTAGGGCGCGGCCGCCAATTCAGTCTTCCAGAATATGCATAACCAGCGGCGGCGCACCCAGGCTGGGTGAGCCTTCGAGCAAGCGCAGCGCTTCGGCAATCGCGCTTTCGGGGCCTTCGTGCGTCACCATCGCGACCAGCACCTGATCGGCGCTGCCTATGCCCGCGCGGCCCTTCTGGATCAGGCTTTCGATCGAAACGCCGGCATCGCGCATGGCGGCGGTGATCTCGGCCAGAACGCCGGGCCGGTCGGCCACGGTGAAGCGCAGATAGGCCTTGCCGGTGCGGTGCCCGGTTTCCGCCGGGGCCGCCGGTTCAAGCTCGGCCGCAGGGATCGAGAACGGCGCGCCGATATCGCCGCGCGCAATGTCGATCAGATCGGCGACCACCGCGCTTGCGGTCGGCCCATCGCCCGCGCCTGCTCCCTGAAATAGCAGCCGGCCCACGAAGTTGCCTTCCGCCACCACGGCATTGGTCGCCCCGTCGACATGCGCCAGCGGGTGATCGCGGTGGACCAGCATGGGATGCACCCGCTGGAAGAGGCGGCGCTGGCCCGATGCGTCGAGCTCGGTCTCGGCCATGCCGATGAGGCGGATGTAGTATCCCAGTGCATCGGCCTGCGCGATATCGGCCGCGATCACGCGGCGAATGCCCGTTGCGGCAACCGGCTTGAAATCCACCGCCGTGCCGAACGCGATGCTCGAAAGAATCGCCAGCTTGTGCGCGGCATCGATGCCGTCGATGTCGAACGTGGGGTCGCTTTCGGCGTAGCCCTTGGCCTGTGCCTCGGCGAGCACATCGGAGAAATCGCGGCCGGTGTCCTCCATCGTGGAGAGGATATAATTGCAGGTGCCGTTGAGGATGCCGTAGACACGGTCGATGTAATTGGCGGCTGCGCCTTCCTTTAGCGCCTTGATCACCGGAATACCGCCCGCGACGGCCGCCTCGAACTTGAGCGCGACTTTGGCGGCTTCGGCCTTGGTCGCCAGCTCCAGCCCGTGGTGCGCGATCATCGCCTTGTTGGCGGTTACCAAGGCCTTGCCCGCTTCGAACGTCGTGCGCGCCAACGCCAGCGCCGGGCCGTCCGCACCGCCGACCAGTTCGACCACCACATCCACATCAGGCCGCTCGCCCAGAATCACCATGTCGTCTTCCCAGGCAAAGCCTGAGAGATCGACGCCGCGGTTCTTGCCGCGGTTGCGCGCACTGATCGCGGTGATCGTGATCGGCCGGCCGGCGCGGCGTGCGATCAGCGCGGCATTCGCCTCCAGCAGCCGGACCACGCCGCTGCCCACAGTGCCGAGTCCGGCGAGCGCGATGCGCAAAGGTTCGCTCATGTTCATCCCTGTAAAATCTTATTCCGCGCCTTAGTGGAGCTGATGGGACCTCGCAACCGGTGTGGAGAAAGGCCCCTTATCGCCCGATTCGCTTGCGCGTGCAGGGGCCAAGATCGGCGCGCACCTGGGCGTAGTCTTCAGCCGCAATCTGCCGATCGGCCAGCGTTCCGGAGATATTGGCGCGAACGGGCAGGCGCTCGGGCAGTCCGCAAGCGAGTCGGTACCAGGCCAGCGTGGCCGGGAGCGGCGGGCGCGCCGCCGAATCGACAATCTCAGTGAAGCTCACCCCCCATGTTGCAGGCATGCCGGGCCGCCGCAGCACCGAGATCGAGACCGGCGCGCCGTTCGCGGTGGCAAGGAACAGCTGCGTTTCGCCTTCGCCCGCCAGATTGCCCGAAACGTGGAGCACCTCGCGCAGTGCCGTGATGGCTGGTGGCGCATCGGGCCTTGCGGTTTCGGTCAGGATCGCGCGTAGCGTCGCCTCGCGCCCCGGGGTCGGCGTCAGCATGGCATCGGGCGCGACCAGTTGCAGCTCGCCCAGCCGATCCGGCACCGCGCGCGCCAGCACGAGCACAGCGGCCTTCTTCAGCTTTGGCACCTTGCCCCTGGCATCAAGCGGCACGTCCGCGAGGAAACGCACCGATTCGCCCAGATCCGGCCCGATCAGCAGCGCCGTGGTCCGCGCCTCGACATATAGCCTGGCGTAACCGGCGGGCACGCCGGGTGCTTCCTCTGCCTTCAGCCGGATCGCCTTGCGCACTTGCGCGCGCAAGGCGATCTCGGCCGGCAGCGCAAGGTCGACCAGATCGGCGTAGGCAAGGGCCGAATCGCTTTCCAGACCGTGCATCGTGGGTACGGCCAAACTGGCTTCCTGACCGAATGTTGCTGCGCCAGGAGCAAGGCTGAGCAGCCCTGCGGCCAGAAACCGGGCTGCGATCCGGGGGGCAAGAGAACGGCAAAGGGTGGGCATACGCGGGGTCCTCGTATCGCGGGAAGGGCAATTTTGCGGGCCTTTGACCCTATGTTTCAGGCAGCGGAACTGTGAATCGAAGGTTAACCGATAAAGCATTTGCGCGCCTTTGGCTTCGGCGTTAAAGCTCCGGCTTATCGAGCATTTCAATAACGGAAGCTCGAAAAAGCCGCCGCCGGGTTCCTTGCACCCGATGTCGGCGGTCCGGTTTGCCGGCAGGGTGGAATGAAATCGCTGGATTGGCCAATCGTGCTGGATGGGTGATTCCACGCACGATTCCTCGATATATGGCAATGCTCGCGTTGCTGACTGTTGCGGAAAATCAGGAGTTTTGAAGCTGAATGGCATACGCTGACCAACAGATGAGCAGTAACAAGATCACCGCGCTCGTCGCCGTTGCGGTCCTTCATATCCTCGTGGGTTATGGTCTTGTTTCAGGGCTCGCCTATGAAGCATACAAGAAGGTCAAGGAGGTGACTTCGGCGGTTAACATCGAAGAAGAGAAGCCCCCAGAAGAGCCGCCCCCACCACCGCCGAAGCAGGACACGCCGCCGCCGCCCATAGTCGCGCCGCCGCCTCCGATCACGTTCAACAACCCTGCTCCGCAGATCCAGACCGTGACCGAAGCACCGCCGCCCCCGGCCGTGGTGATCCCTACGGCAGCGCCGCCGCCGCCGCCACCACCGCCGCCGCGGTTCCCGCCGAAGGGCGCAGCGCCCAAGGGCAATCCTGCGAACTGGGCCACGTCGAACGACTATCCCTCACGCGCTTTGCGTGAAGAGCGGGAAGGCTCCACCGGTTTCCGCGTGACTGTCGGCACCGACGGAAAGGTGTCTGACTGCCAGGTGACGCGATCGAGCGGCAGTCCTGATCTCGATCAGGCAACGTGCGACAACATCCGGCGCCGTGCCCGGTTTAATCCGGCCACGGACGGTGACGGCAACCCGACCACAGGCTCTTACGCCAGCACGATCCGCTGGGTCATCCCGAAGGACTAATGTCCTGAAGACCTGACCCGGCTCGATCAGGCCCCAGTTGACCTGATGAAGTCTGGTAACCTGCCAGAGTTTGTTGTTGCTAGTGCTTAGCTTTTTGATCCTTGCTACGAAATTTTGAAGAGGAAGACCCGAATGCTCATCCACACTCTCGCTTCGGCCGTCGCTGCCGCTGCTCCCCAAAACAAGTTCGGTATTGCGGAAGTTCTGTTTCCCGATGGCAAGCCTGCCTGGATCCCACTGTCCACGTTTGGCATCTTGCTGTTCATGTCGGTAGGCTCGTTCTTCATTCTCTTCACGAAGTGGTCCGAGCAGTCCAAGCTCATGAAGCAGTACAGCTCGCTCGCTGCTTTCTGGCGCGCCCCTGGCCTGCGCGAAGGCGCTTCGAAGCTCGAGAAGAACTCGGCCTGGCGCCAGATCGTCGATGACGGCCTCTCGGCTGAAGAGAACGCATCGAAGATGGATGAGTCTGAAGGCCATGACTGGATGCACGGCTCGCTCGCGCGGTCGGAAGCCTCGATCAACGCCAAGCTCGGCGGCGGTCTGCCGTTCCTCGCCACCGTCGGTGCAACCTCGCCGTTCATCGGTCTGTTCGGCACCGTCGTCGGCATCTACGGCGCGCTCATCAACATCGGCATCGCCGGCTCGGCCTCGATCGACAAGGTCGCAGGTCCGGTCGGTGAAGCTCTGATCATGACTGCGCTCGGTCTACTCGTCGCGGTTCCCGCGGTGCTCGCCTACAACTTCCTGCAGGCGCGCAACAAGCGCATCGCCGAACTGCTCAGCGGCTTCAGCACTGATATCCTCGCCAACCTCGCTTCGAAGGGTGTCATCAAGCCGGCCATCCCGGCCGCTCCGGCTGCCAAGCCGGCTGCACCGGCTGCGGCACCGATCAAGAAGTAAGGTCTTTCGAAGCCGGGGCTGCGGAGCATCGCTGCCCCTCTTCGGGAAATACGTGGGTCCCGGCCGGGGCGTGCAGGCCTTCTAGAAGGCCAGAACATCCCGGCCCCTCGCGCACAGATCGGATAGGAACACACCAATGGCAATGTCTGTAGGCGGCGCGGGCGGCGAAGAACGCCCAATGTCGGACATCAACACCACGCCGCTCGTGGACGTGATGCTCGTGCTGCTGATCATTTTTCTTATCGCGGTTCCGATCGCGATTCAGAGCGTCGAGAAGCTCAAGGTGCCCATCCTGGCCTCGGAAGAGACGCAGGAGAAAGTGGAGAACCTGCTGATCTCGGTGGTATCAACCGACGCTGCCGGACGCAGCCCTAAGCAGCCCGGTTATGAGGGTTCCTCGCGCACCGGCACCTGCCGCGTCTATTTGGGCGTGACGCCGGTGGACAATACCGAGCTCTACAAGCAGGCTTTCGAGCGCCTCGATGCGATCGTGAAGCGTGCGGGTGGCGCAGCAAACATGGAACCCGACAAGATCCCTGAAGTGCATATCCGCGGCGACCAGAATGTGCCCTGGAAGTGCATTGCCGGAGCGATCTTCAACGTGCAGTCTGCGGGTTATCCCAAGGTCGGCTTCATCTCCACTCCGGTCGATCCTGAAGGCTGATTTGAGTTCCATTCAGGCGCCCTGACCGGGCACACGAGATCAAACAGGAGTACCCTTTATGGCAATGAGCGGCGGCAAAGACGATGGCTCGCCGATGATGGAAATGAACACGACGCCGTTGATCGACGTCATGCTTGTGCTCCTCATCATGTTCATCATCACCATCCCCGTGGCCACCCACTCGGTCAACATCGACTTGCCGGCGCCAAATCCGAACCCGCCGCCTGTCACAATTGACCCAGTGAAGAACAAGCTGGTCCTGACCGCGCAGAATATCATTCTGTGGAACGGTGCCGCGATCAAGGAAGGCGATCTCGTCACGTTCCTTGAAGCAACCAAGGCGATGAACCCGGAGCCGGAACTTCAGTTCCAGCCTGAGGAATACGCGTCCTACACGATTGCGAACCGCCTGCTGCGGATCATCACGGCGTCCAAGGTTACGAAGTTCGGCTTTGTCGGCAACGAAAACTTCGCGACATTTGGCAAGCAGTAACGCTGCAACCTGCCAAAACGAAGCGAAATAGGGGCGGAGCAATCCGCCCCTATTTGGTTGCAGGCTTCACTGTGGCCGCATTGCCGCCGAGGCGAGGCTCTCCGCCTCCAGCAGCAGCTCCTCGTCAGCCATCCCCGCCGGTACAGATTCGCGCCCGATCATCACCAACAACGGCACGGCGAGCGGCGACACGCGTTCCAGTTCAACATGGACCAGTTCTCCCGCCGCGCGGTCGAGCAGCGCGCCCAGCCGTCCCACATCGGTCATGCGCGCCCGGGCATCGGCCCAGGCTGCCTCGATAAGCAGGTGCTCGGGTTCGTGCTTGCGCAGCACGTCGTAGATCAGGTCGGTCGAGAACGTAACCTGCCGCCCGCTCTTGCGCGCGCCGGGTTGCTGGCGCTCGACCAGCCCTGAAATCACCGCCACTTCGCGGAAAGCCCTGCGCAGGAGGTGGGAGTTCTGCACCCACTCGACGAACTCATGCGTCAGGATATCGGGCGAAAGCAGCGCTGCCGGGTCCGGCACTGGGCGAAGGCCCCACACACCGAGCGCATAGTCGTTGGCCACAAAGCCCATCGGCGCAAGGCCCGCTTCCTCCATGCGCCGAGTGATCAGCATGCCGAGCGACTGGTTCGCGTTCCAGCCCTCGAACGTGTAGTAGACGGTATAAGCCCGCCCGCCATGGGGGAAGCTTTCGACCAGCAGCTCGCCTGGCGCAGGAAGACGGCTGCGCCAGTCCTGCACTTCCAGCCACTCGCGGACATCATCGGGAAAGCGGCCCCAGCCGGCGCGGTCCGCCAGCATGGCCTGCACCCGTGCGGAAAGGTGGGTGGTGAGCGGCATGCGCGCTCCGTTGTAGCTTGGGATCTGGCCGGTCCTCTTTGCACCGCGGACGATGAGCTCCAGATCGCGCACGCCTTCCACTTCCAGATCCATCCCGGCAAAGCGGAACGTATCGCCCGGACTCAGTTGGGCACCAAAGCTTTCCTCCACTTTACCCAACGCGCGGCCATTGCGGAAACGCACGTCCAGCATTTCCGAATCGACGATGATCCCGGCATTGAGCCGGTGCCGCGCAGCCTGCTGCGGATGTGTCAGCCGCCAGGTGCTGTCCTTCGCCCGCACGATCCGCTGAAACCGGTCGTAGGCACGCAAGGCATAGCCACCCGTCGCAACGAAGCCGAGCACGCGCTGCCACACCGCGCCGTCGACCCAGCTATACGCTAGCGAAGAGCGCACCTCGGCCAACAGCGCCGTTTCCTCGAACGGCCCCGCGCAGGCGGTCGCCATCACATGCTGCGCCAGAACATCCAGCCCGCCGGGGCGAAAGTCCTCGCCGTCGCGCTGGCCCTCGTCCACTGCATCCTTGGCTGCCATCGCTTCCAGGAACTCGAAGCGGTTGCCCGGCACCAGTAGCGCGCGGCTCGGGCTATCGAGCCGGTGGTTGGCGCGGCCGATGCGCTGTAGCAGGCGCGAGGAACCTTTGGGCGCTCCCATCTGCACCACCATGTCGATATCGCCCCAGTCGACGCCAAGATCGAGGCTGGCAGTGCAGACCAGCGCGCGCAGTTCGCCGCGCGCCATCGCGCCTTCCACCTTGCGCCGCGCCTCCTTGGAGAGCGAGCCGTGGTGGATGCCGATCGGCAGCTTGTCCTCATTAGCATCCCACAGCAGCTGGAAGATGTACTCCGCCAGAAACCGCGTGTTGGTGAACACCAGCGTGGTGCGGTTCCGCCGGATCGCCTCGTACAGCTGCGGCACGGACCACGCGGCGGCATGGCCGCCCCACGGCACGCGCTCGCCATCGGGCAGCAGGATCTCCACTTTGGCGGGCGCCCCCTTCTCGCCGATCACCAGCGCCGTAGAGTCCACATCCCCCCAAGGTGCAAGCCAGCCGCGAAAAGCCTCGGGATCGGCCACCGTTGCCGAAAGTGACGCACGGCGCAGCCCTGGCGCGAGCGCCTGCAAACGGGTCAACGCGAGCGCCAGCAGATCGCCACGCTTGCCCGTGGCAAAAGCATGAACTTCGTCAACCACCACCCGCTGCAGGCTCGCAAACAGCGCGGCGCTTTCCGGATAGCTGAGTAGCAGCGAGAGCGATTCGGGCGTGGTGAGCAGCACATGCGGTGGACGCACGCGCTGGCGGGCCTTGCGATCCGAAGGGGTATCCCCGCTGCGTGTCTCGACTATGATGGGCAGCCCCATCTCGGTGATTGGGGTGAGCAGATTGCGCTGCACATCATGCGCCAGCGCCTTCAGCGGCGACACGTAGAGCGTGTGCAGCCCCTCGGGCACGGGAGAACCGCCGAGCCTTGAAGGTGTGAAGGCCGCTAGCGTGGGCAGGAACCCCGCCAGTGTCTTGCCCGCTCCAGTATCTGCCACGAGCAGCGCGTGATGCCCCGCATCATCGGCAGCAAGCATCTCCGCCTGGTGCCGCCGCACGCGCCAGCCACGACCTGCGAACCAGGCTTCGATCTCGGGGGGGACCACTCCTGCGGGCACCGCCTCAGCGCGCCACGCCGGAAGCCGCGAGTTGCAGATCCAGCGCCGCTAGCAGCGCCGCAAGTCCGCCCTCGCTGCTACTCTCCGCGCGGGCGACAAGCATTGCTTCGGTGTTGGAGGCGCGCAGCAGCCACCAGCCCTCCGGCGTGGTCACGCGCAGGCCATCGATGGTGACGAC
>CANEVG010000069.1 GCA_947442095.1 Sphingomonadaceae bacterium | reverse complement strand
TACGGTCCGGGTTCGGGCATGTAAACCACTGCATACTGCTGAAATTGATGGGGGGCCGAAGAAATTCGGTCCCCTTTTCATTGCCGCGATGATGATGCATCGCTTGAGAGTGCTTCCTGGCCGATGTGGATCAGGTTGCTTTACTAAGGTAGCCTGCGTCGCGGCGGGCCAGTTCTGGCCAGAGCTGGTGGGTACCGCCCCACAGATCCGGACTTGCCCAGGACCTATGTCGCAGGAAATGCGAGCGCCAGTTCAGACGCCTCCGCAAATACTGATGGCTGTTGGGCATGGCACCGGTGCGCTGCGCCGCACAGCAAATACAGAAGACCGTTGGGAAGAACCAATGGGCACTGCATCAACAACGCCAAGCACCCGGCCAAACGACACTGGTGTGCACGAGCAGACCAGCTGACCCGATCAAATGGGCCCTGCCTCCCGTCAACCTGCCATAGGCTTCCTCGCCTCGCTCATGCTTCGCGGCGGACAAGATCGCGACGTGCAATTTCTAGCGCAGCCAAGGCAAACGGAACGACGACGAGGATACCCGCAAGGCCAATTCGCAGGCTTCCAAAGCTACTTGATATCTTGCCAGCAGCATAAGGCCCAAGTGCCAGTCCTATGATCGTCGCAAAGAGCAGGAACGAGGCCGTGGCTGTAGCCCGTGTGGATGCGGGAACAATGTTGACGATCGTTCCTGAAGCGCCGCCAATGGCCGCACTCGCCAGAAACCACATCGGGAACACGCACACAGAATAGAGCGTGAAGGAATTGGTCATCAGCATGAGGCTGTTGGGTATCTGCGCAAGCAAAAGCGCCACGATCACCACTGTGATTCGGCGGGAATGGTGACTCTGGCCTGCGAACCGATCTCCCAGAGCGCCCCCGGTGATCACCCCAAGCGCCCCCCCTGCCGCAGCAGAACCGCCGACGATCAGCGCAACGGTACCGGGTGAGGCATTGAACGTCCTCATGGCGTAGAGCGGGCCGAAGGCGGCTGCCGCGTAAGTGATGACACAGACAAGCCCGTTGCCCAGGCTCAGCCCGACCACCGAGGGCGTGGCCCAGATTACGCGAAAGGCTGCAGGATCATCATGACGCAAGGCCATGGCCCATGACGTTATGGCATAGAAACCAATGCCCAGCGCAATCCATTGCGCCGGATCTCCCAGCCACGCAGTCAGTGCGAATGCGACAAGCCCCAATCCCGCCATGACGAGCAGGTTTCCCAACAAGGCTCGGCCGCCTCGCCGCGCGGCGGCCAACATGGTGAACGGTGGGACAATGGCACCGAGATCGCGAGCGAACGCCCCCCACGTCGCGGGCTGAGGTGCTGCGACAGGCTTTACATCCGTGCTAGGCGCTTCAAACCGGCCCCGTATGGGTTCGCGCAAGGTGCGGACCCAAAGTGCGATGAGCAGGCCTGGCAGTCCGACTGCGAGAAATGCCGCCTGCCAGCCTGCGAGGCCAAAAGGACGGACTCCAATCGGAAAGCTGGCGTTCCATCCCCCGGCGATGGCCGTGCCGAGGTAGAGCGACAGGCCACCCCCCATGTATATCCCCGAAGAGAAGATCGCGATCGCGGTGGCCCGGCGATGGGCAGGAAAGTAATCGGACAGCAACGAGTACGAACAAGGTCCGGCGGTGGCCTCACCAACGCCAACGCCGATCCGCGCGGCGCCCAGTTGCCAGAAACCCCGCGACAAGCCTGAAAAGGCCGTCATCGTGGACCATAGCGTTAAGCCGATTGCGAGCAGCCGCGTTCGAGATGTGCGATCAGCAAGCTTCCCCAACGGGATACCAAACAGCGCATAGAACACCCCGAATGCCGTGCCGTACAGGAATCCGAATTGGGCGTCCGAGATGCCAAGATCACGCTTGATGTCGACCGCCAGGATCGTGAGCAGTTGGCGATCCACGAAGTTTATCACATAGACGATAACCAGTACGAATAGCGCGTACCAACTGTATCGCTCTACGCCGAGCCACTGCTTCGTTGCCGGCTTATCCGCTATCTCCATATACTGTGCCATCCTCTATCCCGGCTCTATCGAATCCCGCGCGCCGCAGACGGCAGCTGTCGCAGACCCCACAAGCCCGGCCATCTGCGAGCGGATCGTAGCACGACCAACTGGCGCCTGGATCGAGCCCGAGACGGGCTGCTTCTTGCGCGATTTCGCTTTTTTTTAGGTGTTGGAGCGGCGCGTGGACGCGAACGGTGCCGCCATCGTTGCCGATCTTGGTAGCGATCCGGGCGAGATCCTGAAATCCGCCGATGAACTCAGGTCTGCAATCAGGGTAGCCCGAATAATCGAGCGCATTGACCCCGATGAACAGATCGCCGGACCCAGCTGCTTCTGCCCAAGCCAGCGCGAGCGAAAGGAACACCAGATTGCGCGCAGGCACATAAGTGACGGGTACATCCGTCCCCACGCCATCCTTGGGCACAGCAATATCGGCGGTCAGCGCCGAACCGCCGAACTGGCGCAGATCCAATGGCAGGATGACATGGCGCTCAACCTGCAGTGTCTCTGCAATGCGCTTTGCTGCCTCGATTTCAATGCGGTGGCGCTGATTATAGTCGATCGTCAGTGCGAGTAGGCGAAAACCCTGTTCCTGCGCCAGTCCGGCGCAGACCATCGAGTCGAGACCGCCCGAAAGCAAAACGACAGCAACTGGGGCTTTACCTGAAACTGCGTGGGACATCATATACCCGAGCTAGTGGCCCAGCACGCAGGTGGCAATGCTTGACGGGTAATCAGGTTGTGCAGGCACCGACCCGCCGAGCTTCCGCGCGAACGTTGAAAGGCAGTCCATGGGCAATGCCCTGCGTTTCGAGCTGGACCAACTGCGCGTTCTCAAACCGCACCGAGGTTTGTCCATAGCCATTGCCAGGGCAGGTATAATGCACGGTGACGGCTTGCGCGGTATCCTGCACGGTGAAGCTGCGGCACGTTTCACGCATGTGCCGGATCTGGATCAGGCGGCGGCCGCTCTCTAGGCACAGCCGGCTTCGACCTCCAGACAGGTCGCGGTCCCGAACCTCCCACTGCCCTGGCTGCAGCTGATCGAGCATAGCCAACGCCGGCCGTTCTGCGGTGATCGCCAAGCCGGGCAAAGCGGCAGCGGCGATAGCCGCACCAGCAAGAATGGGACGCAGGTTCAGCCGGGCGTAACGGATTAGCTGGCGCATCGGGCGATCCATCGGGAAAGTTCATGCAACAACGGCTTCTTCGACACCACGCCGCTGACTGCCACCTTCTATATAACGAAACTTTCCGATGCGTTAAAGTGTTCTCTGAGCACGATGAACCGAAATAGCTCGATCAATCGAGATCGATCTCGAATATCCGGGAACAAAACGCGCAATCGACCAGGATCAGTCCTTCCTCGTTGCGCATTTCCTGGCGCTCCTCCACGCCAAAGCGAGCGAGAACCGAGCGGTAGTATTCGCCGGAGCAGCGGCACCCCTTGACGACTGACGGCCCCTGCTCGACCCTAACCTCACGCTCCTCATGGAACAGGCGCCACACAAGGCTCTCCAGATCGAGCGCCGGATCGACCAATTCGGTGCGGGAAATGCCGCCGCCCATGATCTGGATATGCTCCCACTCGGGATGATCGAGCTGCACATGGATGCGCTCACGGCCCTCCTCGCCGTCTGGGAGGTGCTGGATCAGCATCCCGCCCGCAACACAGCCATCAACATCGCTGCGCACACCGAGACGAATCAGCGTCGGGATCTGTTCCGACTGGACGAAATAGCTCTCGCAAGCCTGCGCGAGTGTATCGCCTTCCAGCGGGACGATCCCCTGATAACGCTGGCCGCTTGTCGCAAGATCAAACGTCACGGCCAGGTACCCCTCGCCAAACAGCGCGTGGAGCGTCGGGTTCGGCCCCAGATCATCGAGCCGGGCCCGGTCAAAGCGGACATAGCCGCGCAGTTCCCCGCCGCGGTAGTCACACACCAGCAGATCGACAACACCGTCCTGCGTCTGCGCCTGCATGGTCAGCTGGCCGTCCACATCCTTGAGCAGCGCGCCAAGCAGCGCCGCCAATACCAGCGCCTCGGCCAGCAGATGCCGGATCGGTGCCGGATAGGCATGGGCCGCGATGATCTCGTCCAGCACCGGCCCCAGCCGCACCAACCGGCCGCGCGCGTTGCGCCCCGCAACCGTGAAGGCCAAGGTGCGGTCGAACCCGGTCGTCTCGTCAGGCCCTGGTGCGCTTGCCATGATCAGATCTGGCCGAAGGCCCAGCGCAGGATCGACTTCTGCGCGTGGATGCGGTTCTCCGCCTCATCCCAAACCGCTGAGCGCGGGCCATCGATCACTGTGTCCGTCACTTCCTCACCGCGATGCGCCGGCAGGCAATGCAGGAACACCGCGTCCGGCTTAGCCAGCGCCATCAGGGCGTCGTTCACCTGATAAGGGGCCATCGCCGCCAGCTTGGCCTCGGCATGGGCCTGCCCCATCGATATCCACGTGTCGGTCACGACCACATCGGCCCCGCGCACGGCGGCCTGAGCATCACGGCAGATGTCAATCCGCGCACCGCCCCCGCGGGCACGCGCAATGAAGCCTGCGTCGCTGTCATAACCCTCGGGCACGCCGATGCGCACATTGAACTTCATCAGCCCGGCCGCCTCCACAAGCGAATTGAGGACATTGTTGCCATCGCCCAGCCACGCCACTTCAAGCCCCGGAAGCGCCTTGCCATGTTCGAGCAGCGTCTGCAGATCAGCCACAATCTGGCAGGGGTGCGAAAGATCAGTCAGCCCGTTGATCACCGGCACCGAAGCGTAATGCGCCAGTTCTTCGACCTTGGCATGATCGTCGGTACGCAGCATGATCGCATCGGCCATGCGGCTGAGCACGCGCGCGGTGTCGGCCACGGTCTCGCCGCGTCCAAGCTGCGTGTTGCTCGCATCGAGCACCAGCGCGCTGCCGCCCAGTTGGCGGATCGCGATATCGAACGACACGCGCGTGCGGGTCGAGCTCTTCTCGAACACCAGCGCCAGCACCCGCCCGCCAAGCGATGCATCGGGATCGGGCAGCCCCTTGGGCAAGCCCTGCCGCGCGGCTTTGCGGTCCATCGCATCGCCGAGCATCGCTGCGAGCGCATCACCTCCCGCATCGCTGAGCGCCAGGAAATGCCGGGTCATGCCAGCACAGCTTCAGCCGCATAGCTTGCGGTTGCGGCCGAAAGCTTTTCCATGAACTCGTCGATATGGCTGTCGTCGATCACCAGCGGCGGCAGCACGCGGAAGGTCATGTCGCCAGCCGCCACTGTCAGCAACTGGTGGTTGTCGCGCATGTGCGCCACGAACGGCCGCGGCTCGACCTTCATCTTCACGCCCAGCATCAGCCCGCGCCCGCGCACCAGTTCGAACATGTCCGGGTAGTTGCCGAGGAACTGCTCAAGCCGTCCGCGCAGCCGCTCGCCTTTGGCCTTGACCTCATCGAGGAACGCCGGCTCGGCCACGACATCGAGCACGGCCTCGGCCGCCGCCATAGCGAGCGGATTGCCGCCATAAGTGCTGCCGTGTGTGCCCTGGACCATGCCGCGAGCGGCGCGTTCGGTGGCGAGGCAAGCGCCCAACGGGAAGCCGCCGCCAATGCCCTTGGCGGTCGCCATGATATCCGGCACCACGCCGTATTGTTCATAGGCATAGAGGTTGCCGGTCCGCGCCACGCCGCATTGCACTTCGTCGAACACCAGCATGAGATCATGCGCGTCGGCCAGAGCGCGCAGCCCCTCTAGAAACGCTGGCGAGGCATCGCGGATGCCGCCTTCGCCCTGCACCGGCTCCACCAGAATGCCCGCAGTCTGCGGCCCGATGGCCGCGCGCGCGCCTTCGAGGTCGTCGAAGTCGACATAGCTGAAGCCCGGCAGCAGCGGCATAAAGCCCTTGTGCATCTTCTCCTGATTGGAGGCGCTGATCGTCGCGAGGGTGCGTCCGTGGAACGCATTCTTGAAGGTGATCAACTCGAAGCGGTCGGCATTGCCAGCGTGTTGGTGATAGGCGCGCGCCGTCTTGATCGCACACTCCACGGCCTCGGCGCCCGAATTGGTGAAGAACACCGTGTCGGCGAACGTCAGATCGACTAGCCGCTGCGCCAGATGCTCGCCCTGCGGGCTGCCATAGAGGTTGGAGACGTGCATCAGCTTGCCCGCCTGCCGCTGGATCGCGCCGATCAGGTGTTCGTTGCTGTGGCCCAGCAAGTTGACCGCAATGCCGCTGGCGAAATCGAGATAGCGCGTGCCGTCTTCGCCGATAAGGTGGCAATGCTCTCCGCGCACCGGACGCACGCCGCACCGGGGATAAACGGGCATCAACGGAGTGATCGACATGTCACGGTTCCTTCTCGCTCAAGCCCCCCGGATCCAGCCGAGAGCAATATCGTAAACGACAAATGGCGACCCCGAAGGGCCGCCACCTGCTTATCTTGAAGGGCGCGGGGTCACCGGCAAGCACCGGCGACCCAGCACCCGGATCAGTCTTGTCGCGGCGTCAGATTGACGGCCGAATACTTGCCCCGGCGATCCACTTCGAGGTCGAACTCGAGCTTGTCGCCCTCGTTGAGCTCGCGCATGCCCGAACGCTCGACCGCGCTGATGTGCACGAACGCGTCCGGCTGGCCGTCATCACGCGTGATGAAGCCGAAGCCCTTCATCGCGTTGAAGAACTTTACCGTGCCGGTTGCCTTCTCGCCGGTCAGCTGGCGCTGCGGTGCCGCAGGCTTGGCCGCAACCGCGATCACATCGCCGACAACCTGCAGATCGGCTGCGGAGACCTTGCCGCCGCGATCAACGAGGTTGAACTCGAGCTGCTGGCCTTCCGCGAGGCCTTCAAGGCCCGCACGCTCGACCGCACTGATGTGGACGAACACGTCCTCGCCGCCATCTTCCCGCTGGATAAAGCCGAAGCCCTTCTGCGAGTTGAAAAACTTGACGACACCCTTGCCGGTGCCGACGACCTGGGCCGGCATTCCGCCGCCGCCGCCACCGCCGCCCGGACCGCGCGGGCCACCGAAGCCGCCGCCGCCGCCGCGCGGGGCACCGCCGCCGCCAAAACCGCCGCGATCACCGCCGCCAAAACCGCCGCGGTCGCCACCGCCGCTGAAGCCGCCACGATCGCCGCCGCCAAAACCGCCGCGACCACCACCGCCGCCGCCGCCAAAACCGCCGCGATCAAATCCGCCGCCGAAACCACCGCCGCCACCGCCGCCGTAGGGATCGAATCCGCCTTCATCGCCGAAACCATCGCGCTTGTCGCGTCCGCGACCCCGCCGCCCTCTGTCAAAACCCATAAAAACCAATAGACCTTCGTTCCGCCCCTGCTTTCCTGGGTGCCGAAAGCCGGACGCGGCTGCCAACGACACAGCAAGGGAATTGTGCCAGACTCCGTCTGACCGCTTCTCTGCAGTTAAGACTATAACCAACAAAAGCCGCAAGAGCGAACGGATTCGACGTTTCAAAAGGCTTCCAGCCGAAATTGTGGCCTTTGTGCCATGACCTTGTTGCCCTTGCCCAAGGCGGCTGGTTTGGGCAAAGCGGTGAAGTCGCACTTTGACACGCCCGGCAACAGGGCCGCAGCCGGTTCCCTGCTCGTCGGCTCCTGCTGCCTAGCACCCGACCGAAAGGACACTCGTGTTCCGCAAGATCGATGACAAAACCTATGCCAGCCCGCAGATCGGCGTGACCGACATTGCCAAGGCCGCTTCGCTCGGCATCGGCCTGATCATCAACAACCGGCCCGAAGACGAATCCGACGACCAGACGCCGGGCGCCGAAATCGAAGCCGCTGCCATTGCCGCCGGGATCTCCTATGCCGCCATTCCCGTCACCCACGCGGGGTTTTCGATGCCGCAGGTGGAGGCCATGCAGGAAGCGCTGGCCTCAGCCGGTGACAAGCCGGTGCTGGCCTATTGCCGCTCGGGCACGCGCTCAACGCTGCTCTGGGCACTCACCCAGGCGCGCATGGGCACTGACCTGGGCACGATCGCCGCCAGCGCCGCGGGCGCAGGTTATGATGTGAGCGCGATCCGCCCGCAGCTCGATTTTCTGGCCGCGCAGCCCAAATGAGCGGCATCACTGCGCTTGCGCTGCAGGCAGCAGGTTCGCTGCTGGCGATCCTGCTGGTCTACGTCATGGTCCGCGCCTTCCGACTGGGCGAGGACGTGCGCATTGCCAACGAGGCCGCTGCGCGGGCGCTCGCCGAGGAAGCGCGCTACGGTTTCGCACCCGTGGAGGTTGCGCTGGACCGGGCGCGCATCGGTGCGCTGCTGCGCAACCGCGCCGGTGAAGTCATCCTCATTCGCCGCCACGGCGCGCGCTTTGCCGCCCGGCTGCTCACCTCGCATGCTGGCGTGCGGCTCGATCAGGGTTTTCTCACGCTCTCGACCGACGACCCCCATTTCGGCAGCGTAACGCTGGATCTCGGGGCCGAAGCGCAAGTCTGGGCAGCCAGTCTGCGGCGGCTGGGGCGCGCGGCATGAACAGTTTCCTCACATGGCTCGAACAGGCGCTGAGCCAGCCGATCGCCGCGCCCATCAACGTGATCACCTATGCCGTGCCGGTGTTCGTCGCGCTCATCCTGATCGAGATCGCCTGGGCCCGCCGCCATGCCCCTGAGGCTTATGAGGCGCAGGACATGCGCACCTCGTTGCTGCTCGGCCTTGGCAGCACGATCGAAGGCGCGCTGGTCGGCGGAGCGATCTATGCCGCCGCGCTGTGGCTCTACGATCACCGGGTGGCGACAGTGCCTTTCATATGGTGGGCATGGCTTGCCATGCTGGTGCTCGATGATTTCAACTACTACTGGGTGCACCGCATCGGCCACCGCGTCCGCTGGCTATGGGCCGCGCATGTCAACCACCACACCAGCCAGCACTACAACCTCAGCACCGCGCTGCGGCAGACCTGGACCGGTTTTTTTGCGGTGTCGTTCGGCCTGCGCATCTGGCCCGCCTTCATCGGTTTCTCCCCGGCGATGATCCTAACCGTCGGCGCGATAAACACGATTGGCCAGTTCTGGATCCACACTGAAGCCGTGCGCCGCATGCCGCGCTGGTTCGAATGGCTGTTCAACACGCCCTCGCACCACCGCGTCCACCACGCCACGAACCCGCTCTATCTCGATCGCAATTTCGCCGGCGTGCTGATGCTGTGGGACCGCCTGTTCGGCACCTTCCAGCCCGAGCTCGACAGCGAGCCGGTGCGCTACGGCGTGGTCCGCCAGCTCGGCACATTCAATGTGCTGCACAGCGTGTTCCACGAATGGAAGGCGATGCTCGGCGATTTCGCCCGCGCGCCGTGGCGCTACAAGCTCGCCTACCTGATCCGCGAACCCGGCTGGAGCCACGACGGCAGCCGGGAGACATCAGACATGATCCGCGCGCGCTGGAACGCGGCGCAAGGCCTATCTTCCGATCAGCCCCAACGCATGGCGGATGAAGGTATCGCGGTCCCGCACCCATAGCGCGTCCTCGGGCAGGCGCGGGTTAGCATAAGTCCACCCAGGTCCGGAAAAAACCTTGGCCAGCGATCCGCGCGTATTGAACGCCAGCGAAACCGCGCGCTGTTCGGCGCGTGTGGTCATCCCCTCGCCCACCACCGTCGCGGTCCCTGGCTCATAGCCGCGGCCCCACGGGCGCAGCGCGAAGACATAAGGCTCGGTGCGAAAGCTCGAGACTGTGGTGTTGAAGAACACCGAGAGATAGACCTTGTCGAGTGCGCCCAGCGGATTTGCCGGCATGCGCCAGTCTGGCATCGCAATGGTTGGCCAAGGGTAATGCTCAGGATTGCCATAAAGGATCTCGCTGCGCAGATCGACCAGCGACTCGCGCGGTTCCTGCAGCGGCTGGACCCTGTGGATGTGCAGATTGTCGCTCCACGTGAACCCGAACGAGGAGGCATCGATCAGCGGCATCGCTGAAGGGGACCCCATCGCCGGCGTGTTCGAAACCGTCACGTTCTCGTAGATGCGCAAGTAGGCCTTGTCCTTGAGCTGGTGCCCGCTCGCGACATTGCCTCCACCCCGCTGCCCCTTCCAGGTCACATTGCGAAAATGCGAGACCAGCGTGCCGTTGATGTACGTGGCGTGCTCCTGGTCGACATTGCTGCCGACATTCCCGGCAATCTCGCTGTCCTCGATATAGAGCATGGACTCCCCGCCCGGCGCGAAAATCGCGTTCTTGCCGCCGAAGATCCTTACGCGGCGCAGCACTGCGGTAAACAGCCCCTGCCGCGTGCCGCCAAAAGTCTCCAGATGCAGCGCGCCCATCGCCTGGATCGCGCCGGGCAGATCGAGCTCGATATCGCGCATCTCGAAGTGGATGCGATTGCGCCCCATCTCCAGCGCTCGCATCGGCAGCGCCGCCCATTCGTCATTGGTGCGCAATATCGCCCGCTCGCCCGGGATCGAGGAGCGGAAGATATACTGCGTGCCATTAAGATCGCCGTTGATGTTCGGCAGCATCATCGCAAACGGATAGACGCAAGGCCGCCCGGCCCGGTCGCGCGCTTCGAAAATGAACTCGTACCCACCGACGGCCGCGCCGTAGAGGCCGGCCGGATCGTTGCCCTGAAAGACCGGGCGCCCCGCCGCCTGCGAGGCGTCGCACTTGATGAAGAAGCGGTTGGCCGGGCGGCGCAGGCCCTGCATCGGCATGTAGAAGGGATACTGCTGATCGTTAGCCGCAAATTCGGCGGGCGTTTGGGCGCGCGGCGGCACTGGGCGTGCCACAGGCTGCAAGGGCGGGGCAGACGGGACAGCGGGGGCCGCCACGCTGCGCTGCTGGCTGGCCTGCGCGTTGGATTCGCTGCCAAGGCCGCTGCACCCAATCACACAGAGCATCGCCAGCGGCATCACTGAACGCGCAATCCTGAAAGCCATGTTCGGCACCTCTGCTCCCGATTTTCGCTGTCAGCTTACGCTTGTCTGGCCACGCATAGTAGCGCCTGACCGGTGGCGGGATGTATCAGTCTGGATCAGCTCGCCAGACGCAGCGCCGCCGAAACCGGCGCTTCGCCCGGCTGGTCGGGCCAGATGCCGCGCGTGTCATAAACCACCTTGCCCACGCGCTCTGCCAGCGGAACGACCTTGAACACGTCATGGTCCACCAGCACCAGCAGCACGTTGCAGGTCTCCAGCGCATCGTCGAGATCGATCAGGCTGGCACCGGTGTCGTTGAATTCCACCGGCAGCGCGCTCGCATAAGGCTCCACGATGGAAACGCGATTGCCATACTTGCGCGCGATCCGCGCTGCGACGAACCGCGCCGGGCTCTCGCGGAAATCGTCGATATTGGCCTTGAACGCGAGGCCGAGGCAGGCAACGCGCGCGCCCGGATGGGCATCAACCAGTTCGGTTGCGCGCGCGATCACATGATGCATCTTCTGATCGTTCACCCCGCGCGCGGTGCGGATCAGCGGCGTATCCTCGGGCGCGCTCGCCACGATGAACCACGGATCGACCGCGATGCAGTGTCCGCCCACGCCCGGGCCGGGCTGCAGGATGTTCACGCGCGGATGCCGGTTGGCGAGGCGGATCACTTCCCACACATCCAGCCCCATGCGGTCGGCCACGATCGAAAGTTCGTTGGCAAAGGCAATGTTCACGTCGCGATAGGCGTTCTCGACCAGCTTGGTCATTTCCGCCGAACGCGCATCGGTCGTCACGCAGGTGCCGCGCACGAAGCGCTTGTAAAACGCCAGCGCCTTGCGCGCGCAGCGCGGCGTAATCCCGCCGATCGAGCGGTCGTTGTTGGTCAGTTCTTCCAGAATGCGCCCCGGCAGCACCCGCTCGGGGCAGTAAGCGATCGCAACGTCGGGCGTCTCGCGCGTCAGGCCCGGGAACTTGAGATCGGGCCTGAGGCCCGCCATCAGATCGCGCATCGCATCGGTGGTGCCCACCGGGCTCGTCGATTCGAGGATCACCACATCGCCTGCCTTGAGCACGCCTGC
>CANEVG010000068.1 GCA_947442095.1 Sphingomonadaceae bacterium | reverse complement strand
CGCAAGGGGCGCGGCGCCCGGTCGAGCTTGGGATAGAGCGCTCCCAGCCCGCCGAGCACCGGCCGGCGCAGCGCAGCGGGGATAACCGCGCGAAACTGTTCTTCGCGGTGATGGAAGGTCTGGCGGCGGTATCCGGCAAAGGCTTCATCCGCGCCGTCGCCCGATAGCGCCACCGTCACATGCTCGCGCGCCAATTCGCAGACCCGGAAGGTTGGCAGCGCAGAGGCATCGGCAAACGGCTCGTCGAACATCGCGGCAAGCCGGTCTACCAGCGCGAAGTCTTCCGAACCCACCGTGCGTTCGCTGTGCTCGGTGCCATACTGACCGGCTATGCGCGATGCATAGGCTGTCTCGTCGAGCGCACTGACATCGAAGCCGATTGTGCAGGTCTTGACCGGCGCGCGGCTTGCCTCTGCCATGAGCGCGACCACGCTTGAGCTGTCCACTCCGCCGGACAGGAACGCCCCTAGCGGCACGTCCGCCACCATGCGCGACGTCACCGCCTCGCGCAGGTTGTGCAGCATATGCACGCTGAAATCGGCATCGCTGCCACGCTCACGCTCGGCAAACGACACGTCCCACCACTGCACTGGGCGCGGAGGCGGGGCATCATGGCGCAGCAGGCGGTAGTGCCCTGCTGGAAGCTTCTCGATGCCCTTCAGGATCGAGCGCGTGTCGGGCACAAAGCCCCAGGCGAGATAGTCCTCAACTGCCAGCGGATCCAGTTCACGCCGCAGCGACGGATGCGCCAGCAACTGCTTGAGCTCCGAACCGAAAATTACACTGCCATCAGCCAGTGTCGTCATATGGAGCGGTTTCACGCCAAGCCGGTCACGCGCCAGCAGCAGCGCGCGCTGACGCAGATCGTAAAGCGCGAAGGCGAACATCCCGTTGAGGCGCGGCAGGCAATCCACGCCCCACTTCTGCCACGCGGCGAGGATCACTTCGCTGTCGCCATCAGTGCGGAATGTCGCGCCATCCGCTTGTAGTTCGCGGCGCAGTTCTCTGAAATTGTATATTTCACCATTGAAAACAAGCATTGCCGATCCATCGGCCGAGGCCATCGGTTGCGGCGATCCGGCCAGATCGATAATGGCGAGGCGCAAGTGGCCCAGCCCGATCCCGGGAGCGGTCCACACACCCTGCCCGTCTGGTCCGCGATGCGACGCGACCGCACACATGCGGACGACCCGGTCCGGATCGACAGGCTTCAGGCCCTCAGTATGGAATATCCCGGCAATGCCGCACATGCGATCAGCGCTTACCGGATGCGTGCCATGCGGTCCATCCACAGATCGACCGGCCCAGTAGCAGCCAGGAACGCCCGGATTGCGGCCTCCGGAGGCTGGCCGGCGCGGGCTTCGGCAGAAAGGATCAGAGCCATGGTAGGACGGGCGCGCAGCAGCAGGCGATCACGCATGTTGGCAAGCTTCAGCCGGGTATTGCTGCCGCTAACCAGCCCGTCGGTACGCAGCCAGGTGACGGCAAGGCGGTGAACTGGGCCGGGCGCCTGTATCACATCGCTTTTGGCATCGGCAAAGGCTGGCCCTGATGCCTCCCACGCCCACTGGCTGCCAAGAGGCAAGGCGCCCTCGCCAAATCCGCCCGCTTCACTGCCATCCCCCTGCGACGCGTAAAGCGCGAAGGACAGATCGACGGTGTGCCCCTGCCCATTGGTATAGCGACCCTTTAGCCGGTGATCGGCACCGGTGTGCAGCGGTCTCCATTCCGCCGCCGGAGCGTCATTTGCCAACTGCCAGCCGGGCACATCGGGCAGCACGATGAGATCGGGCATTGGCGCCGTCATACGATTGGCAGCGCCGCTCCAGGCAATCCCCGCAAGCGCAAGCGCCGCGATGGCACCCAGCGCTCCACCTGAAGGCACCTCCAAACGTGACAGGCGGCCGAGCAGCGGCGAAACCTCGATCGCGGCAACATCGACCAGCTGGGCATCCACGGCCCGGTCGAAGAAACGCCAACCTGCAGCCATCACCAGACCCATCACCAACGCGAAAAACACCCAGCCATAGAAAATGTGATCAAAGCTCTCAGCAAAGGCGATGCCGCGCTTGCCCGCAATGAAAATAGTGCCCCATGCGCGCACCCCGTTGGCAAGCACGGGAACCAGAAGCGAGAGCGCCATGAACGCGGCCCGGCGCCCCCGGCTCTGGAAGCAAATGTTGCTCACAAGTGCGCCATACGCGACCATTGCGATCAGGAACTTCACGCCCGAACAAGCCTCTGCAACCTCGAAATACCCGAAACGCGTGGTGATGAAGACCCCGTCGATCGTGGCCGGGATCTGCGTTACGGCCAGCAGCATCATGGTGAGCTTCGCCGTGATGGTCTGCAGGAACGGGATCAGTTCATCGCCGAAGGGCACCATTGTAAGCATGTAAGCCAGCGGGAAAAGCTGCGCCGCCGCGACGCGCGGCCCCAGCAGCGCCAGTGCCGCGCCTTGCAGCATGACGACAACCGCAAGTTGCCGCGCCAGGTTGAGCCCGGAAAACGCGCCCAGCACCCATAGCAGCACGGCGCCCGCGACCACGATGAGCCCCGGCCACCACGCTTGCGGGATCAGCCGCGCTGTCTCGTCGCTGCGCTGCAGGGCGAGCCAGACAAGGATCGGCGGGATCAGCAGAATGTGGTTGTAGGTCGAACTGTCCCACCATTGCCAGGCCATGTCGCGCCAGTCGCCGAGGAACAGCGCGATAAGGCCAAGCCAAACGGCAGCCAGCTGTGCCAGCGGTATGCGCCAGTGCGCCGGCACGCGTGCCAGCAGCGCCGCAGGGGTGGCCATGGCTGTCGCGTCAGGCCGCATCGCCGAGGCTTTCACGGCCCGAACATGCAGGTGCGCCTTCGAGCAGCGCGCGCAAGGGTGCCAGCACGCGGTCCCAGCCGCATTCGTCGATGACATGGCGGCGGGCTGCCGCACCCATGGCGTTGGCAGCGGGCTTGTCCGCCAGAAGAGCAAGCGCGCGGGCAGCGAGGGCGCCGGGCGTTGCTGCGAGTGCGAAATGCTCGCCGTCTGCGGCATAGATGCCAGTGGCCGCAGCAGGCGTCAGCAGCACCGCCCGCGCCATGGCCATGGCCTCCAGCACCTTGTTCTGTACGCCGCGCGCAATCATGAGCGGCGCGGTGACGATGTCTGCACCCGCCAGCCAAGGCCGCACATCAGCCACCGGACCGGTTACGATGGTGCCGTTCAGCCCTGCCAGCGCGCGGACAGCAGCCGTTGGCGCGCGGCCAACGATAACGAAGCGGGCCTCGGAATGAGCTTCAAGAACCTGCGGCATGACCTTGCGAGCAAACAAATCCACCGCCTCGATATTGGGCGGGTAGTCCATTTGCCCGGTGAACACGATGTTCGGACCGGAGCCATGCAACTCTGCCGCAGGGAGCGCCTTGGCCGGATCGAAGAATACCGTATCGATCCCGTTGCCGAGCGCGCGCACATCGGGAGTTGTGCCCTGCCCAAGCCGGCCTTCGAACAGCGAACGCTCCTCGCGGCTGATGAAGAGGCTGGTCGTCGCACGGCGCGCGGTCGCTTCCTCGAACCGGCGCATCAGCCGTGCCTCGCGCGCATAGAGCAGGCGGCGGGCTAGGGCGCCAGTCTGGGCGTAAGCCTCGAACTTGGCCGAATCGACATCGACGAAGTCCATGACCACGCGGCCCCGGAAGGCGGCGGGCACATATTGCGCCATTTGCCCCGAAAACACGAAAATGGCTGCAATCGGCTGGGTTTCGAGCACATTGGCGACATAGCGCTGGAGCCTTGCCGATGCGAATGCGGCGAGGCTGACCGGCTTGCCCTGCCCGAGTGCCGCAAGCGCAGCCAGCGGCAGCGGCGCAGAGCGGCGCACGAGGCAATGGCTTTTGGCAATCGCCGCAAGTTCACTTTCCTGCGCCATGTCAGCCGCATCTTCGGCCAGCGCGCCGACATGAACCGGCGCAATCTCGGCGATCCGGCGCAGCAGGTGGTTCGAGCGGATCTTGTCCCCGCGATCAGGCGGGAACGGCACACGGTGCGCAAGGAACAGGATCTCGCTCATGCAAGACCTTGGGCGATCAGTGGGCCGAGCCGGTTGGCGACGGGCAGCGGCAGCTTCTGCCACAGCGCGATCTTGGCCTTGTAGCGCGGGCTGAGCGGGTTCACGTCGCGCGGCGCAGCGCCATCGGCCGTCCAAGTGGCATAAGCAAGCGGTTGCGGCTCGAGCCCCCAGTTCCGCTTGAAATGATAGGCGCCGGTATTGGTCTTGGAACGGCCGAAATCGAACCGTTGGCAGCCGCGCGTTCGGGCGTGGCACATCAGCGCATAGTACATCACGTCGTTGGCGCGCAGGGCCCGCGCGGCACGCACCCCGCCGCCCCAGTAGGGCATGACCACGCCGCGATGGTAGAGGCTCAGCACGCTGGCCACAGGCTGGCCTTCATGGTGTACGGTCAGGATATCGGCGTCATCGCCAAAGGCAGCGAGCACAGCGGCAAACAGCGCGCGCGGGAACACCGGCGTGCCGAGATTGCGCACGGATTCGGCGTAGACAGCGTAATGCATCGCCCGGTCAGCCTCGCCGCGCCCGATGCGCACTTCCATGGCGTTGGCGAGGCCCTTGCGCACTTCGGCGCGTTGCTTGCGCGGGATTGCCGTGAGCTGTGCCTCGTCGTCGGCAGCAAGAACAGTAACAAAACCTGCGTGGCTGTCATGCTTTACATGCCAAAGCTCATCTTGTGGCATAACACCGCCGCGCAGCTCGATGGCCGTGCAGCTAAGCCGCCGGGCCAGTTCGCTGGCCGCCGAGAAGAGATAGGGCGCTGCATCGGCATTACCCAGAATACCGCCGCCGACCGCAAAGCCGGTCGAGACCAGCGCGCGTCCAAACAGGGGCGAGTGCGCCGCATGGAGCGGGAGCAGCGCCGCAATATCGCAGCCCCGTTCGGCCACCAGCACATGCCCCTTGTGGCCTGTCGCGCGGGTTACAGCATCCAGCCACTCCAAACGGTGGAACGGCGTTGCGCCGTCGGCCTCGGCGACGAAGCGCGCTATGGCGCAGTGGTCGCCCGGATCGGCAAGGCGGACGGCCAACAGGGCGGGACGGAACGGCGCGTTCATGCCGCAATGCCTTCGGCGCCGAGCCGGGCGGCCTCTGCAGCCACGACAGCGTCCATGCGGCCCCAGCTAAACGCGCCCAGCAGGCGCTGCAACTTGCCGGCCATGGCGCCCAGATTGGTATAGTGCCGAAAGCGCGAGCGCAGCGGCGCATCGGCGCGGCGCGGCTGATCGGGGTCGATCTCCCACGGGTGGAAATAGAACACCGCAGGGCGCCCATCGCGCAGATTCACGCGCTCTACCGCCCAGCGCGAGAGCGCATAGGGTAGCAGCCGGAAAAAACCGCCCCCACCTGCCGCCATACGCCGTCCGGCCACTTCGGCGGTTGTCACGGGCACTTCGATCAGGCTGGAGCCGGATACAGGCCGGAACGCAAAGCGCGGGGCCTCCCGCCAGCCATAGTGATCGTGCACGATCGGGGCGACGCTGGAAGAATAGGCATAACCGTGCCGCGCCAGCACCTCGTGCGCCCAGGGCGTGCGCGCATCGATCGAGAAACTGGGTGCGCGGTAGCCGGTCACTGCCGTCCCGCTGGTCTGTTCGAGCACGCCCTGCGCGCGGGCAATATCCTCGGCAAATGCTGCCTCACCCAGCGTGAACACACGCTTGTGATCCCAGCCGTGGCTGGCGATCTCGTGGCCCGCTTCGGCAATGCGCCGCATCATCGCGGGATGACGCTCCGCCACCCAGCCCAGCGTGAAAAACGTGGCCTTGACGCCCGCCGCAACGAACAGCTCGAGGATCGCGTCACAGTTCGCCTCAACCCGGCGGCCAAGGCCGTCCCATTCGCCGCGCGCGATCACATGTTCGAACGCACCGACCTGGAACCAGTCCTCGACATCGACGGACATGCCATTGAGTACCGTCTGACGGGAAACAGGGGGAAGCGGGCTGGCGCCGGACATGGCGGCATCGGTCCTTTCAGGCAGCGTTGGGACGGATAGTGTCGGGTCAGGCCGCCCGGCGGGGTGCTTCGCTTTCGATCCACTCGATCAGCATGGTCAGAACATGGCGGATCGCCTGCTCCTGCTCTGCGCTGCGTGCTTCGAGCGCGACCATGCGCTGCTGCAGCGCTCCGAGCGTGTCGGAAAGAGTATCGAGCCTGGCATCGACCGGCGGCGCAGCCGCGGTCGACGCAGGCATATCGGCCAGTTCGAGCACAGCCTGCTGCAGTTCGGTGATCTGCTCGCCATGCGCGGTCAGCGCCTGATGCAATCCGGCAAGGCTGGATGCGGCAGCGACCACCTTGGGTTCAGCAGCGGCGGGTGCGGCGGCTGGCGCAGGGGCAGCAGATGGAGGCGCCGTTGGTGCTGCAACCGGCCCAGAAGCCGGCGCAGAAACCTGTGGGGCAGCTTCTGCCGGGTCGGCCAAGGTGCCGTCGCGCTCCAGATCGGCAATCACCTCCGCCAACATGGCCTCATCGATGCGCGTGCGCTGTTCGACCGCGCCCATCAGCAGCAAACGGCCCACAACCTGGTTGATCCGGCGCGGCAGGCAGCCAGTCGCGGTGCCGAGATCGGCAAACACCCGGCTGTCAAACGCCGGGTTGCCGCTCCAACCAACGCAGGCAAGGCGGTGGAGGATATAGGGGCCAACCTCGTCCGGCTCCATCGCCTCGAGATGATGGGTGGCAATCACGCGCTGGCGCAACTGCTCAAGCCGCGGCGAATTCTGCAGGAAATCTCGGAACTCCGGCTGGCCGAGCAGCAGGATTTGCAGAAGGGGATGCGCCCCGAGCTGGAAGTTGGAAAGCATGCGCAGTTCTTCGAGCGCCTCAACCGAGAGGTTCTGCGCCTCGTCGACCACCAGCAGGCAGCGGCGGCCAGCACGGGCTTCCTCATGCAGAAATGCCTCGATCAGCGCGAGCGCACTGGCCTTGTCGTGTCCATGGGCTGCAAGCCCGAAAGCACGCGCGGCCATGTGGACCAGTTCCTCGCCGTCCAGCCGGCTGGTAACGATCTGTGCGGCGGTCAGGCGCTGGCGGTCGATCGTGGCGAGCAGATGTGCCGCGAGCGTCGATTTGCCCGCCCCGACCGCGCCAGTGATGACAATGAAGCCCTCGCCCTGCGCAAGGCCGTAACCGAGATAGGACAGCGCCTTGCGGTGGGTGCCGCTCTCGAAATAGAATTCCGGATCGGGCGTGAGCTGGAAGGGCCGACCGGTCAGCTTGTAGAATGCATCGTACATTGAGGGAGTGCCCTTTAGAAATTGTAGCGCAGGCCGAGCTGCCCGGTCGCGACCAACTCGTCATCGACCAGCTTGCGGTTGAGCGAATCGAGCCCAACCGCGATGTTGCCCACCAGACGGTTGGTAAACTGGCGCGATATGCCGCCGTTAATGCCCATCGTGTTGACATCGGCGAGCGGCGTGGCGCCAGACTTGAACCAGCTGTCGTAGACATTGACGCTGAAGCTCGAGAGCCGGTCGATCGGACCGGAAATCCCGGCGTTGACGTAGTAGGTCTCGTCCGCCTGCCCATTGGCCGTTTCGAGCACCGTGCCACGCGCGCCGATGAAGTTGCGGCGGAAATAGCCACCGCCAAGTCCGAGCGCGAGGCGACCGACCGTATGGCTGTAGTTGGCAGACACGCCGCGTCCGCGGAAGGCAGCCGAGGCGAGCGAGCCGAGCGCGCCGTTGACACAGCCGCCGCCTTGCGCGCCTGAAGCGCAGCCTGAAATGTCGCCGCTGAACGGATTGCGCTGCGTGGTGAAATCGGTGGGCAATCCGCGCACCGCATCGCCCACTGTCGAGCCGAACCCGGTGACCGAGTCGAACACGTTGATGTTGAGCGCACTGCGGCTGTTCGGCGTATAGGAGAACGAGCCGTAATAGGTCATGCTGTCATAACGGCGGCCGACAAAGGCGCTCAGCGATGTACGGCGGCTGGGCCGCCACATCACGCCGACATCCCAGTTGATGCCGCTGACATCGTAGGCAATCGTGCGCGGCCGGGCCTTGTCCGTCACGAAGCGGCCATTGTCGCCGATCACCGGCAGGCCATTGGGCCCGCGCACGGCATCGCGCGAGGAGACCTTGACGTCCTGATACCCGACCCCACCAACCAGCGAGAGGTTGGAGTTCACCGGCAAAGTCGCCTGCACCCCGCCGCGCAGTTCACGCACGCGCTGGTCGAGGTTGGAGATGTCTTCCTGGGTGTAGCCGCCGCTCGCCGAAATGCCGATCGGCAGCACGGTGCCCGGCGCAATCCCTGCCGAAACCTGCGCCGCCTGCGACACCGAATGGCCAAAGATATCGCCCTGGGCCTGCGGCTGAAGCTGCGTGCCTGCCGCCGACGCGCGCGGTGTATTCACTTTGGTGTAGCCGACGAGATACGAGCTCTTCACCGCCACTTCGCCGACATGCGTCGAAAGCGCAGGCCCTGCATAGAGCGAATAGACCTGCGCCACTTGATCGCCGCTCTCGTCAGAGATGAGCCGCGATGCGCCGCTGGCATCGAAGCGCGTGCGCGTGGCAAGGCCACCGGCCTCGATTGTCAACGTGCGGGGGATCAGATCGTGCCGCACCCGGGCGAGGCCCGAAATCGTGTCGTTGCTGCCGATATCGCCTGACAGGGCGAAGCGGCGCTCATAACGCACCGATACAGCGCCCTCGGTGCGGCGTCCGGCGAGGGACATGTCCACGCCAACGGCCACGCTGCTGTAAGTCAGCACTTCATTGACCGGTTCAAGCCGGGCAAGCACGCTCTGGTTGAGCTCGATGTAAGGCCGGATCGTGGTGCGCGCGCCGCCGCTGGCCGTGCCGAGGCTATGTCCGCCGCGCCGGGAAGAGCGGGACGAGCCGCCGCCATCGCCCATCGAGGGCGCATCGCTGTCGCTAGGATCGCCGTAGGGCATGGACTGCGCTTGGGCCTCTGCGCCGAGCAACGCGAGCGCGAGCGCGCCCGCCGGGATCAGATGTGCTGATGTCCGGGACATGGTCATTCCTTGTACCCGTAGTAGGAGCCGAACCGCCGGCCGGTGGGTGAGAAGCGCGTGCAATTGAGGAGCAGCTTGATATCCTCGCAGCCCGAAAGAATGCTGATAGCATCGCGCAGTGCGGCCTCACCGGTCTGATCGGCGCGCACCACCATCAGCGCCTGGCCGACATGGTGGGCAAGCTCCGAGGCGGGCGAGGCAGCGAGCACAGGGGGGCTGTCGAAAATGACGATGCGGTTGGGCGCCTGGAAGGTCAGGCGGTCGAGCACTTGCTGGGTGTGGGCTGCGGCGAGGTGTTCGGTATCCGATCCAGTCGAATTGCCCGCAGGCAGCACGAACAGGCCGGCAATATCGGTGCCGATGATGCAATCTTCGACCGGGACTTGCGGGTCCGCCAGCGCATCCATCAGTCCGGGGCCGCCCGGCAGGCCAAGTGCCGAAAGCACGCTGGGCTTGGCGAAATCGGCATCCACAAGCAGGACTTCGGTGTCCTTCTCCGCCGCAATCGAAAGCGCGAGATTGACCGCGCAGAAGGTCTTGCCCTCACCCGGATGCGCCGAACAGATCAGGATGCGCTCGCCATGTGGGCTGCCGCGCCCGGCACGCGATTCGGCGGCGGTCAGCAGCAGCTGACGCTTCACGATGCGGAACTCTTCGAGCAGCCCGGTGACCGGCCCTTCAGGCTCGATCAGACACTGCTCACGAAGGTGCCGGCGATCAATGGTGTGGAAGCTACCCCGGAAAGCCTGGCGCGCGGGCGTGGCCTCGAACGCTGGCCCAGTGGCAAAAGCGGTGGCAGGAACCGGATGCACCACGCGCGAAGGGGCCGAAATGGGCGGCGCAGCCGCCGCTGCAGGAATGGCTGGCGCCTGAAAGCCGCGCAAGTCAAACGTACCCGCCGCGCGCTCGATCAGCGAGCGCGATCGGGAGACTTCGGCGTTCTTGCCGGGCACGGGGATCTTGGTCTGTTCGGTCATGATCTCATGCGCTCCCTCAGGCGACCATGCCGCGTTTCATGAATTCGACCACGAGCAGCACCCCGAGGACAAGGACGAGGCTGGCAATCCCGCCGGCGAACCACTTGAGATGGCGCCAGTATTGCGTGCGGGCACGCCGGGTCATGGTCAGCGAGACCGATCCGATCACCTGCATGCCGGTTGCCCGTTCGAGCTGGCCGGTGGTGGAATAGGCCGAGCGCAGCTGGCCGACGCCGAAAGCCAGGCCGCAGCCCGCGCCCACGCCCACGATCAGCACGAGGAACAGCAGGATCGGCCGATCCGGTGCAGCGGGGCTGCGCGGGGTTGTCGGCGGATCGATCACTTCGAACTTCACCGCATTGCGTTCGGTTTCCACCTGACCGCGCAGGCGCAGTTGCTCCCGGTCGCGGAGCAGCTTGTCGTACTGCTCCTTGAGCACATCGTAATCGCGATTGATGCGCGCCGCTTCGGCGGCAAGGCCGGGTTCGCTGAACTGGCGGCCCGTCAGTTGCCCGAGCTCAGCCTGCAGCGAGGACCTGCGCGATTGCAGGGCGATCATGCTGGCCTCGCGGTCCGCCTTGATCGATTGCAGCGAGGAATAGGCCGGGTTGGGCATGCCTCCGGGGCCGCTCTCACTTGCCGCCGCGCGCGAAAGGCTGGCCACTTGCGCCTTGAGCGCGATCACGTCGGGGTGGCTGTCGGTCAGGCCGCGGGCCCGCATCGCGCCAAGGTCGGCCTGCGCCTGCGCCAGCGAACCGCGTGCGCCGCCCTGTGCGCCGGGAACCGTGATGGTCGGCGGCGTGCCCGAAAGCTGGCCGCGGATGGAGGCCAGCGCGCTTTGCGCCGCCAGCAGATCTGATTCCACGCCGCGCAGTTCGGCGCGTGCACCCTCGATCTTGTTGATCAGCGAACCGGTGCCCGGCATCATCTCGGCGTTCTTGGCTTCGAACGCTTGGCGCTTCTGCTCGGCTGCCTCCAGATCCTTCTGCCGGTCGGCCAGCTGCTGGTCCATGAAGGCCAGCGTGTCGCTCATTTCGCCGCGCCCGCCAGCGAGGTTTTCCTCGCGGAAGATGTCGATCATCTTCTGCACGACATCCTGCGCAAGCTTGGCATTCTGCGCATCGGTATAGCCACCACTGCCGGAAAAGGCGCTGATTTCAAACAGGTTGTCCTGCTGGCTCACCACCTTGATGTTCTTGGCAAGGCCCGCAACCGCGCCTTCCATCTGCTTGGCGGAGGTCACCTTGTCGCCCAGCCGGGTCGCGCGCACGACCTTCTCGAGATTGACCGCGCTGGTCAGCGTCTGGCGCACGCGCTCGATATCACGCTTGCGGTCGCCGCCAATGCCGATCTGCTCGGAAAGCACATCGTCGATCTGGACGAAAATACGCGCCTTGGATTCGTAGGTGTTGGGCACGGTGGCGACAACCAGCCAGCCGATTAGGCATACCAGCCACGCGGCGGCGAGCGCCAGCCAGCGGCGGTTCCAGATGCCGTAGAGCGCGATGCGCACTTCTTCATAAATGCTGGTCATGCCGCGAGCACCGAACAGGCTGAGAGAAACAGCCGCGCCATCAAAAGGTGCTTTCCGGAATGATGATCACATCGCCGGGCATCAGCATGACATTGGCGCGGGTATCGCCCTTGCGCAGCAGATCGCCGATGCGCACCCCATATTCCTTCTGCTTGCCGATCTGCTTGTCGAAGCGAATCAACCTTGCCTTGTTGCCTGCGGCAAATTCGGAAAGGCCCCCGACCGCGATCATCGCATCGAGCAGGGTCATGTTGGCGCGGTAGGGGATCGAAGCAGGCTTGCCGGTGGCACCAACGATGCGCACCTGCTGGCTAAACGTGCCGGAAAACTTGTTGACGATGACCGAGACGATCGGCTCCTGGATAAACTGTGAAAGCTGGAGCTTGATGTCTTCGGCGAGCATGGAAGGGGTCTTGCCCACGGCGGGCAT